>JBQGDU010000167.1:0-22139 GCA_052039245.1 Aeromicrobium sp.
AACGTGCGGGGCTCCGAGGCGAGGTCGCTGGGCTGGAACCTGCTCCGGTAGGTGGCGAGTGCCTCCGCTGTGCCCTGACCGCTGAAGTGGTGGGCGAAGACGTACGGAAGACCCTTCTGCGCCGCCAGCTCCGCCGAGTACATCGACGAGCCGAGCAGCCACAGGTCAGGCACGCTCGCGGCTGCCGGTGTCGCCTTGAGGACGTAGCGCTGTCGGGGCACCGCGACGTTCACGCCCTCGGCGCCCATGAGCGCCATGACGTCGTCGAGGTACTCGGGGAAACGGGCGACGTCCTCGTCGCCGCGCCCGGCCGCACCCCGCAGCGCCATCGACGTCACGGGGTCGGAGCCGGGCGCTCGACCGATCCCGAGGTCGATTCGCCCGGGATGCGCCGCCTCCAGGAGCGCGAACTGCTCGGCGACGGCGAGCGGCGCGTGGTTGGGCAGCATGACGCCCCCGGACCCGAGCCGGATGCGCTCCGTGTGCGCGGCGAGGTGGGCCATCAGCACGGGCGGGCTGGTGGCCACCACGGCCGGCATGTTGTGGTGCTCGGCGACCCAGTACCGCTCGAAGCCGAGCCGGTCGGCAGTCTGCGCCAGACGGGTCGACGCCGCCAGCGCATCGGCGGAGCTCTGGTCGGTTCGGACGGGGACGAGATCGAGCACGGACAGTCGCATACCGGAGTCAACACCGTCCGGAGGCAGGTGCTTCCCACCCGACTCCGTGACCCCTCGGACCGCGGCCCACATCGACGAGGGGTCAGCCGACGGGTTGCGCGACCCGCTTCCGCAGCTCCTCGTCGTCGGGCATCGTCGACGGGAAGGTGCCGAGGTGCTCGACCAGGAAACCACCCGGGTAGGAGCGGACGCGACGCGACGACCCGGCGCTCCAGGGCCGGCGGCGCGGCGGGAGGAGACGCAGCAGACGTCCGCGCAGCCGCAGGCTGCCGTGCGCCAGCCGGCAGAACCAGGCCGGAGGCTTCTCGTACCTGAAGGCGCGCAGCAGGTGATCGTCCATGAGCGCGCGGGCGAAGACGCGCATCGCGGGCCGCAGTGGTCGGGGGTAGAAGGTCGTGAACAGCTCGAGGGTGGCATCGGCCACGCGTCGCCCTCCCTCGTCGAAGGCGAACTCACGCGCCTCGTACTCGTCGAGGAGCCGCTCGAAGCCCGCGAAGTCGGCCGGGATGTCCTTGATGCCCATCAGGCGACCGAGCCGGCGGTAGTAGTTCGTGATCCCCTGGGTCTCGGTGTCGGTGATCCGGCGCCAGCCGTACCGTCGGATCCAGCGTGCCGGCGTCACCACGAACGTGGCCAGGACGTAGACCATGTCCTCGTTCGAGATGTCGTAGCTGCCGTGCATCTGGTTCATCCGACGCACGGCTGCCCTGCCGTCAGTGCTCTCCATGCCGTTGACGAGCACGGACTCCAGCACGATGACGGTGTCGTCGTGCCGCTTCTGCGTCCGCGCGCCGAACTCGTCGGTCCGGTCGAGCAGACGCCCGATGCTGGGCACGGCGTAGGTGCGGAACAACGCGAAGCTCAGCGCCTGCTCCACGTCCCACGGGAACTCGTGCATGCTGAGGATGCGGGAGATCTGCTCGTGGTCGGCCTCAGGATCGAGCGTGTCGGTGACACGTTCCCAGTAGTCGCGGGGCCAGTGGTCGCGGGGCAGGGGCCTCATGACCGGAGCCTACTGTGACAGTGACACTGTCACAATCCCTCGGGCGGTCTCAGAGGTGCTCGCCGAGGAACTCCGAGACCGAGTGCACCGCGGCCCGCGCCTGCGGTTGCACGCCCGGCAGGCTGACGAACCCGTGGAGGGCGTCGCCGAACTCCTCGAGACGGACGTGCACCCCTTGATCACCCAGCCGAGCGGCGTAACGACGCCCGTTGTCCGCCAACGGGTCGACGCCGGCCACCAGCACGAGAGTCGGGGGCAGGCCGGCGTGGTCCGGGTGGCGGATCGGCGAGGCGCGCCAGTCCGTCGTGCCGTACTCCTCGCCGAGGTAGAAGCGCACGAACGAGCGCATGTTGCGCGACGTCAGCACGGCGGCCGTGGCGTGCTCGTCCTCCGACGGCCATCGGTCATAGGCCTCGACTCCCGGGTAGATCAGCACCTGGGCGCGCAGCGCGGGACCTCCCGCGTCGCGCGCGAGGAGGGCCACCGTGGCCGCCAGGCCGCCACCGGCGCTGTCGCCCATGACGGCGAGACGGTCAGGGTCGACGTCGAGTCCGGCAGGCCCGGCGGCCAGCCACTGCAGCGCGGCCCAGGAGTCCTCCACGGCCGCCGGGAACGGCTCCTCCGGAGCCAGCCGGTACGCCGGCGAGACGACGACGGCTCCGAGCCGTGCGGCCACCCGGCTCGCGAACCACGCGGACTGCTCGGGATTGCCCTGCACCCAGCCGCCGCCGTGCAGGTTCAGGACCGCCGGGAGGTCCGCGCCCGAGTGCGGTCGGTGCACCAGGACCCGCCGGTCGCGCCCGTCGATGCGCTCGGTCCGTTCGAAGGTCTCCACGCCTGGGTCCGGGGTGCCGAAGAGCGCCCGGCCGACCGGCGAGCGTTGCAACCTGGCGCGGCCCTCTCTGCGCGCCGGGAAGTCCTGGACGTCCTCGATCGGACGCGAGAGCAGGCGTTCGAGTCGGGTGAAGGCGAGGGTTCGCAGAGCAGCCACGCGACCGAGACTATGCCTGGCCACCCGAGGACGGGCGACCATCGCGCAGCGTCTCGAACGACTTCTGCCATTCTCCGGACGAGCACGTCGGCCCGGCCCTACGCTGTCCGCGCCCTTTCGTCGTTCCAAGGAGTCGTTCGTGCTGCGCCGCCTCGTATCGCTCGTCCTCGTCACCGTGCTGGCCACCAGTGGTCTGGTCATCGCCGGCTCACCTGCCCAGGCGGCGGCGAAGCCGAAGCTGACCATCAAGAAGATCGCCACCCAGACGGTCGGCTACCACGACGTCGTCACGGTGAAGCCCCGTGTCTCGAAGAAGGGGCCGGTCAAGATCCGCTCCAAGACGCTGACGGTGACGCAGAAGGGCAAGCGGGTCGCCAAGGCGAAGAAGTCGGTCAAGCTGAAGACCGGGACGTACCGGGTCACGCAGGTGGTCAAGTACAAGGTCAAGAAGAAGGGCAAGTACGGCAAGACCAAGACGAAGAAGCGCGCCCAGACCCTCAAGGTCACCAAGCCGAAGGGCTGCGCCACGAAGTCCGACTACGCCAAGGTCAAGACCGTCGAGATGGCGTCCTACGGTCAGGCGACCGAGGAGGAAATCGACACGATCATCACTGCCGCCAAGGATCTGCGCAGCAACGGCAGCCTGTACGGCAAGGCGACTCTCGCCGACCTGCGACAGCGCGCGGTCAATGCCGGGGAGGGAGAGCTTGTCGAGTTCATCGACTGGCTGTCCTCGAACGGCTACACCGGACAACACGTCTGGGAGATCCGCACGTACAAGCTCTGCAAGAACAAGAAGCGTGCCGAGGTGCAGTACATCGCCGGGGACGCTTGGTACAAGACGATCCTGTGACCGGAGTCTGCGCGCCACAGCCCGCGGCGCGCAGGGCCCAACCGCGCAGCAGGTCGATGCGCTGCTGCAGCTGCTCCGACGTGGCCTGCGCGGCCGGCGGGCCACCGCAGTCCGAGCGCAGCTTGGCGTGGGTGACGCCATGGGGCTGGCCGGTGCGGTGGTGCCACGCGCCGACCAGGCCGTTGAGCTCGCGCCGCAGCTCCGAACGACGCTCGAAGGCGGCGTCACGGTCGACCTCCTCGGCGGCCTTCGCCTGCTGAGCGGCCTGCTTGGCCTTGCCCTTGCGGGCCCGTGAGGTCTTGAGCAGCTCGGCCACCTGGTCGGGCTCGAGCAGACCAGGGATGCCGAGGAAGTCCATCTCGTCCTCGTCGAGCTCCTCGACGGCTCCCCCGTACTCGCCGCCGTCGTACACGAGCCGGTCGAACGACGCCTGGCTGCCGAGCGCCTGGTAGGTGCCGAGCTCGTCGTCGGAGGCGGACTCCGCCTGCTGGGCGCGCGCGAGCATCTCCGCCTCGGCAGCGTAGAGGTCGTCCTCGTCGGTGACCGGCCGGCCCACGACGTGATCGCGCTCGGACTCCAGGTCCGAGGCGAGCGACAACAGGCCGGGAACGCTCGGCAGGAAGATGGAGGCCGTCTCACCACGGCGACGCGCACGGACGAAACGGCCCACGGCCTGGGCGAAGTACAGCGGCGTCGCGACGGTGGTGGCGTAGACGCCCACCGCGAGGCGAGGGATGTCGACACCCTCACTGACCATGCGAACCGCCACCAGCCAGGGGTTCATGCTGGCGGAGAACTCCGCGATGCGCCCACTCGCGCCCGCCTCGTCGGACAGCACGACGGTGGGAGCGTCTCCCGTGATCTCGGTCAGCAGCGCAGCGTACTGACGCGCAGTGTCCTGGTCGCTCGCGATGACCAGCCCACCGGCGTCCGGGATGTCGCGCCGCACCTCCTGCAGCCGCCGGTTCGCGGCCTGCAGCACCGTGGGCATCCATGATCCTTGAGGGTTCAGGGCCGTCCGCAGGGCCTGCGCCGTGGCGTCCTTGGTGAGCGGCGCCCCGTGGCGGGCCGCCACCTCGGCGCCGGCCCGGGGGCGCCACTGCATCTCACCGGAGTAGGCCATGAACAACACCGGCCGGACGACGCCGTCGCGCAGGGCCGCGCCGTAGCCGTACGTGGAGTCGGCGACGCTCTGCAGCGTGCCGTCACCCTGCGGCGCGTACGTGACGAACGGAATGGGGTTGTCGTCGGACCGGAAGGGCGTGCCGGTGAGCGCGAGCCGACGCTCGGCCGGGTCGCACGCCTCCCGCACGGCCTCCCCCCAGGACAGGGCGTCCGCCGCGTGGTGCACCTCATCGAGGATGACCAGCGTGCGACGGGCCTCGATGCGAGCACGGTACGCGTTGGGGTTGACGGCCAGGCCGGCGTAGGTGACGGCGAAACCCTGGAAGTCCGAGGCCAGGGCCCCCTGGCCCGCGAGCGCCGGGTCCAGGCGGATCCCCAGCCCTGAGGCGGCCAGCGCCCACTGGGTCTTGAGGTGGTCGGTGGGCGTCACGATGACGACCCGCTCGGCGACCCCACGATGCATGAGGTCCGCCGCGATGGTGAGGGCGAACGTGGTCTTGCCGGCACCCGGCGTCGCGACCGTCATGAAGTCGCGCGGCTGCGTGCGTCCGTAGAGCTCGAACGCTGCTCGCTGCCAGGCCCGCAGGCGCTGGCTAGCCATTCGAGTCGGAGTCCCCCTCGTCGCCACCGGACATGCCGTCCCAGATGTCCTTGCAGTCCGGGCAGACCGGGAAGCGCTGCGGATCGCGGCTCGGCACCCACACCTTGCCGCACAGCGCGATGCACGGGGTGCCGTTGATCATCGCCTCGGTGAGCGTGTCCTTGGGGACGTAGTGCGAGAAGCGCTCGTGGTCGCCGTCCTCCGGACGCAGGTCCGGTCGCTGGCCGGTGCGCTCGTCAGGAGCCGTCTTGGTGCCGCCGAAGAATCCCACGCGAGCATCCTAACCTCCGGCCGCCAGCATCCGGTGAGTCCTCGGGGGTCGGTCGACGAACGATGATGCCGTGCGCCCGCGTGCCGGGACGGAAGCATCATCCTCGCCCTTCCCCTTGGCGGCGCCGGTCAGTTGAGCGCCGGGTCGTCCGGGAACGTCGCCCACAGACGGACGTCGTCCGGCTGACGACGCAGGACCTCGCGCCACAGGCCCTCCGGTCGCGGGGAGAGGAGATCTCGGTCCTGAGCGTCCACGACGAGCCAGGAACCCTCCTCGAGCTCCCCCTCCAGCTGTCCGGCAGACCATCCGGCATAGCCGGCGAAGACCCGCAGCCCGGCGAGCTGGCCGGTGGTCGGGAGCGGTCCGGCGAGGTCGACGAGACCGATCCGGCCGCTCATCGAGCGCCACCCCTCCGGCGGCTCGTGGGGGGTGGCGAGAACCCCGACGGCGAGCGCGGAGTCCATCGCGACGGGGCCTCCGTCGAACAAGCACACGGGCGTGTTGACGAACTGCCCCCAGGTGGGGAGGACGTCGTCGACACCCGCATCGAGCGGATGGTTGACCACCACGCCCAGCGCGCCGTCCTCGTCGTGGTCCAGCAGGAAGACCACGCTGCGCAGGAACGGTCCCACCTCGATGGCCGGCGTGGCCACCAGCAGACGTCCTCGCAGCGATTCCATGGGCCCTATGATGCCCTCCATGAGCGAGCCGCGTCCGCACGATGAGTCCGATGTCGCGGGTGAGCTGGATCCCGCGACGACTCAGCGACCCGGCGAGGAGTTCACGATCGACGACCTGGCCGCTCGCGCGGGCATGACGGTGCGCAACGTGCGCGCGTACGCCGGGCGTGGGCTCATCCCGGGCCCGCGGCTCGAGGGCCGCACCGGCTACTACACCCACGAGCACCTGCAGCGCCTGCAGCTCGTGCGCGAGCTGGTCGACCGGGGCTACACGCTCTCAGCCGTCGAGCAGGCCGTCCGGTCCAGCCCGGCACACGCGGCGGGCCGCACGATGGACCTGCTGAACCTGCTGGACGAACCCCACCGCGAGGTGGAGCCGGAGATCATCACGATCGACGCACTCACGTCGATGGCCGGTGTGGCGCACGATGACTCCCTGGTCACCGCCATGGCGGAGTTCGGACTCCTGGAACCGCTCGAGGACGACCCCACACGCGTCCGCCTCCTGCTCCCCGGGGTGGTCCGGGCGGGGGCGGCCGCCGTCGCGCTCGGTCTGCCCGCGGCCTCGATCATCGAGCTCTTCCCGCTCGTCCAGGAGAACCTGCGCACGATCGCCGACGAGTTCGTCAGCCGGGTCGCCACCGGTGTCGTGCAGCCGTTCGTCGCCGCCGGCCTGCCCGAGGACCGGTGGGAGGAGATCATGGACTCCATCCAGACGCTGCTCCCGGTGGCCAGCCAGGTGACGCTGAGCATCTTCAAGCACGAGCTCGGCGAGGCGATCGACTCCGAGATCGGCACCTTCCTGACCCAGCTGCGTCGCCCCTGACGAAGGCTCCGCACGAAGGGATCCGGGACGACTCTGCCCCACCCGCGTCGGGAGGGAGGTGACGCAGGCGAGGCAGAGGGATCGTGGGGAGAACCGGTGACTCAGGCAGCCAGCGCGCTGCGCAGGCGATCCATGAACCCGTTGCGGGGGACCTCCGGCAGGTCGCTCGCTCGACGCTCGGCGACGAGCTCACGAGCCCGGTCACGCAGCCGCGCACCGTGGCCCTGCAGCTCCGGGTGCCGCGGCGGGACGCCGGCCATCGTGGCCAGCAGCGCACGCTCCTTGGCGAAGGCCTTGGCGAGGTCGCCCTCGGCCTCGGCGGCGTCGAGCAGGGTGCGCGCGCCCGGCATACGAGCAGCCGCACCGGCCCACGCCTGGACGACGGCGTCCTCCGGATCGGTCGGCTCGTCGCTCAGACCGTCGCCGACGGCCATGTCCACCTGGCCGCGCACCCGCTGCACGAACAGCATCTGGGCGTCGAACAGGGCGATGCGCGGATCGTCGAAGGCCTCACGGGCCCCCGGAACGGTGTCGAGCAGGGAGTCGAGCGTGGCGTCGTCTCGCCGATCGGCGAGCGCGAGCATGTCACGCAGAGCGGTCTTACGACGGTTGTAGGCATCCCAGGTCATGGAGGTGCTCCTTTCGGTGACCGTCGGGCCCGAGGGTCCATACCCTCAGTACGGACCTTGAGTATGGCGCATCGGAGCAGGTCAGACCAACATCGGCCACTGTGAGAGTCCGCACGTTCGATGAGAGACGTAGACTGCGTGACATGAACCACCCGGCGAAGGTGCTCAGGGCCGCCCGCAAGACGACACGGAGGCCGGGCTACTCCTCCAGCACGAAGAAGGCCCTCCTCGACAACGCGGCAGAGCTCTTCACCGCCCACGGATACGCCGGGACCTCGCTGGATGAGGTGGTGGCGGCGGCGCGGGTCACCAAAGGGGCGCTGTACCACCACTTCCCGAGCAAGCTCGCCCTCTTCGAGAGCGTCTTCCTGCGCATCCAGGAGGACACCACGGCACAGATCCACAAGCGCATCAACGCGGCCAAGGATCCGTGGGAACGCGCCAGCGTGGGACTCGCCGCCTTCCTCGAGGCGTGCCAGCAGCCGCAGTTCCGTCGCATCTGCATGCAGGAGGCCCCGGTGGCGCTGGGCCACGAGCGGTGGTCCGACGCCGAACGAGCCGCGGCACTCGGCATCGTCAAGAGCACCGTCGACGACCTGCTCGCCGACCTGGGCGGCGGCGAGGAGCTCGCCGACGCCTTCGCCGTGATCTTCTACGGCGCCATCCGGTCCGCCTCGGAGTACGTGGCCGATGCGGAGGACGCCGAGCACGCGTCGGAGCAGGTGCAGGCCGCGATCGCCGTGATCCTGACCGGCATGCGATCGCTGCCCGGCGTCGGGGACGTCGAGGCGCTCGAGAACTGAACGTGGCTCAGCGCGTCGACACGCTCCCGTCGCCGCGCGGGACCATCTCGATCCAGGTCTTGCCGGGGTCGATCGTGAACTCCTCGCCGTCGGCGGTGAACGTCAGCCGACCGCCGATGCCCTTCTTGCTCCACTGGGCCGAGACGGCGCCGTCCTCGGTGAGCACGGTGGCCTTCCCCTTGCCCTTCAGGATCGTCTCGGGCACCGGATTGCCGGCGGCGTCGGTGTAGCCCGCGTCGCTCACCGGGACCTCGAGGATGATGAGGTTGTCGGCCGCGAACTCCTTCTCGGCGAAGCCGTTGGTGCGCTTCCAGGTGCCCTTGGAGAGCTTCCACTCCGTGGTCTGGCCCGGTGAGAAGCGCACGCTCGCGCTCGATGCCGGCTTCGGCTCCGGGCCCGTCGACTCCTCGCCCTCGGCGGTGAACGGCAGGTACGGCCCGGGGATCTCGACGTTCTTCGCACGCTTGGCCACGGCCTTGACGTCGATCAGGCGGTCGTACGGTGCGGACTTGCCGGCGTCGCGTCGAAAGCCCTTGGCGCTCTCGTCCTCGACCACCACTCCGAGCTTGTTGCGCTTGACCCGGTCCACCACGCCCCCGGCACCTCCGGAGGCCACGATCGAGGCGCCCACGGGCTTCGCCAGGGAGATGTCAGTGGTGCGCAGCGAGCGGACGTGACCGACGGTCTTCGGCTGGGCGGAGTGGTAGAACGCGGCGAGTCGGGTGAGTCCGCCCTCGACGAGCTGCTCCACGACGAGATCGGCCTTCTCGAGCCCCTTCTGCGGCGCACCCGCGGAGGTGTTCTCGATCTTGACGAGGAGGATCGGGTCGTCGCTCGGACCGTCCTGCAGCTCCTCACCGGTCAAGGGTGAGACCTCGACGAGACGACTGCCCTCGCCCTCGTCGGGAGCCGGTTCGTCGGCCTTCTCCTGCGAGGAGCAGGCGGCCATCACGAGAGTGAGAGCAGCGAGCGGGACAAGTGCTGAGGTCAGTCGAGACTGCATGGAATCAGGATGCCTGACCGACGTCGAGCACCCGACCACCCCCGGCTCCGCGAGTCGTCGCACAGCGACTGTCGGTGCCGGCTGGGATCATGGGTGCATGTCGTCCGTCCACCCCTCGTTGGAGCGCTTCGCTCCGGCGACCCGGGCGTGGTTCAGCGACACGTTCCCTGCCCCCACGCCGGCGCAGACCGGAGCATGGGACGGCCTCGATGCCGGCTCGGACGTGCTCGTGGTCGCCCCGACCGGCTCGGGCAAGACGCTGGCCGCCTTCCTGTCCGCGGTGGACCGCTTGCTGCACTCCGAACCCCCACCGGAGCGGGACCGCCGCACTCGCGTCCTGTACGTCTCGCCACTCAAGGCACTCGCCGTGGACGTCGAGCGCAACCTGCGCTCCCCCCTGGTGGGCATCACCCAGGCGGCCGCCCGGCTCGACGAGGACTTCACCCCCGTCGAGGTCGGCGTCCGATCCGGCGACACCACCCAGCAGGAGCGTCGGAAGCTGGCGAGCCACCCGCCGGACATCCTGATCACGACACCGGAGTCGCTGTTCCTCATGCTGACGTCGGCGGCACGCGAGACCCTGCGTGGCGTCGACACCGTCATCGTCGATGAGGTGCATGCCGTCGCCGGCACCAAGCGAGGCGCCCACCTCGCGCTCTCGCTCGAACGTCTCGACGCCCTGCGCGCGAGCGACGAGCTGGACCGGGCCCAGCGGATCGGGCTGAGCGCCACCGTGAGCCCGCACGAGGAGGTGGCGCGGTTCCTCGGTGGCCGGGCGCGGGTGGAGGTGGTCGCACCCTCGACGTCCTCGCTCCTGGCTCTCGACGTCGTCGTCCCGCTCGACGACATGACCGACCTGCGTTCCGGCGACGACGAGGACGATGCGGGCGGGAGCATCTGGCCGCACGTGGAGCAGGATGTGATCGAGCGGATCCTGCAGGTGCGGTCCACGATCGTCTTCTGCAACTCCCGCGGTCAGGCCGAGCGGCTCACGTCGCACCTCAACGAGCGGTATGCCGAGCGTCTGGAGAACGACGCCGGTCGAGCACCCGGTCGGGCGCCCTCGCAGGTCGCCGGAGCGAGCGGCGCCTCCTCCGGGGCGGCACCGACGCTCGCACGTGCCCATCACGGTTCGGTGAGCAAGGAGCAGCGAGCGCTCATCGAGGACGATCTCAAGGCGGGTCGGCTGCGCTGCGTGGTGGCGACGTCGAGCCTGGAGCTCGGCATCGACATGGGAGCAGTCGACCTGGTGGTGCAGGTCTCCACCCCTCCGTCGGTGGCGAGCGGTCTGCAGCGCGTCGGTCGGGCGGGGCACCAGGTGGGTGAGACCTCCCGCGGGCTGATGTACCCCACGACCCGGCACGACCTCGTCGGCTCGGCCGTCACCGCTGCACGGATGCGTGCGGGAGCCATCGAGCAGATGTCGGTGCCGGCCAACCCGCTGGACGTGCTCGCTCAGCAGACGGTGGCCGCCACCGCACTGGAGCCGGTGGACGTCGAGGAGTGGTTCGACCTCGTGCGGCACGCGGCGCCGTTCGCGTCGTTGCCACGGTCGGCGTTCGACGCGACGCTCGACCTGCTGTCCGGCCGGTACCCGTCGGACGAGTTCGCCGAGCTGCGGCCCCGACTGGTCTGGGACCGCGATGCCGGCACGCTGACCGGGCGTCCGGGAGCCCAACGACTCGCCGTCACCAGCGGCGGCACCATCCCCGATCGCGGCATGTTCTCCGTCGTGCTGGCCGACGGGGCTGACGAGGGTGCCGACGGCTCCGGGGGCATGAGGGCGCCTCGCAAGGTCGGCGAGCTCGACGAGGAGATGGTCTACGAGTCGCGCATCAACGACGTCTTCGCGCTCGGTGCCACCAGCTGGCGGATCCAGGACATCACCCACGACCGGGTCGTCGTGCTTCCCGCATTCGGAGAGCCGGCTCGGCTGCCGTTCTGGCGAGGTGACTCCGAGGGGCGCCCGGCGGAGCTGGGCGAGGCGATCGGCTCCTTCCTGCGACGCGTCGGCGACGGCGAGGTACCACCGGACCTCGACGAACGGGCCCGCACCAACCTGACGGCCTTCCTGTCGGAGCAGCGCGAGGCCATCGGTCTGCTGCCCACGGACCGCTCACTGGTGCTGGAGCGCTTCCGCGACGAGCTCGGCGACTGGCGGCTCGTCCTGCACTCTCCGTACGGACGTCGTGTGCACGCCCCCTGGGCCCTTGCGGTGGGCGCACGCATCGTCGAGCGGTTCGGCGTCGACGGCTCGGTCGTGGCGAGCGACGACGGCATCGTGGCGCGCGTGCCGGACACCGGAGGTGCCTGGGGTGGGGCGGCGGAAGGCACCGGCGGGGGTGCCGGGCCCTGGGCGGCAGAAGGCACCGGGGGCGCCGAGGAGCCGCCGGGAGCAGACCTGTTCGTCTTCGAGACCGACGAGCTGGAGCAGCTGGTCACCCAGGAGGTGGGAGGGTCAGCGCTGTTCGCGGCGCGCTTCCGCGAGTGTGCGGCGCGTGCCCTGCTCCTGCCCCGGCGGAACCCGGGCGCGCGGGCCCCGTTGTGGCAGCAGCGTCAGCGATCGGCCCAGCTGCTCGACGTCGCGCGCAAGTACCCGGACTTCCCCATGCTGCTGGAGACGGCACGTGAATGCCTGCAGGACGTCTACGACCTCCCGGCACTGCTGACGCTCATGAAGCGCGTGGCGGGCCGCGAGGTCGCGCTCAGCGAGGTCACCACGCAGAAGGCGTCGCCGTTCGCCCAGACGCTGTTGTTCGGGTACGTCGCGTCGTTCCTCTACGAGGGCGACACCCCGCTCGCCGAGCGTCGGGCTGCCGCCCTCTCCCTCGACCCCGCCCTGCTGTCGGAGCTCCTGGGGCGGGCCGAGTTGCGCGAGCTGTTGGACCCGGACGTCATCGAGCGCACGGAGGCCGAGCTGCAACGCCTTGCCGACGACCGTCGGATGCACGGGACGGAGGGAGCGGCCGACCTGCTGAGACTGCTGGGCCCGCTCACCACCGAGGAGGTCGCGCAGCGCCTCACCGACGACGACGCCGCCGCGTCGCTGGCGGAGCTGGAGACCAGCCGGCGCGCCTTGTCGCTGCCGGTGGCCGGTGAGCTGCGCTGGGTGGCCGTCGAGGACGCTGGGCGGCTACGCGACGCGCTCGGCGTGGCGATCCCGCTCGGCGTCCCCGAGGCGCACCTGCAGTCACCCGCCGACCCTCTCGCCGATCTCGTGTCCCGGTACGCCCGTACCCACGGTCCGTTCACGACGGCGGAGGCCGCCTCCAGGTTCGGACTCGGGACGGCCGTCGTCGGCGACGTCCTGGCACGGCTGGCGCGCGACGGCCGGCTCACCGAGGGTGAGTTCCGACCTGCGGCGTCGGGGAGCGAGTGGGTGGAGCCGAGCGTGCTGCGGCGGTTGCGCAGCCGCTCCTTGGCCGCCGCACGTCAGCAGGTGGAGCCCGTCGAGCCTCAGGCGCTCGCCCGGTTCCTGCCCGCCTGGCAGGGAGTGGCGTCCTCCCAACGTGGCACGGAGGCGGTGCTGTCGGTGGTCGACCAGCTGGCGGGAGTGGCTCTGCCCGCGTCGGCGTGGGAGTCGCTCGTGCTCCCCGCGCGGGTGCGTGACTACTCCCCCGCGATGCTCGATGAGCTGCTCGGGGCCGGCGAGGTGGTCTGGAGCGGCGCGGGAGCCCTGCCCGGATCGGACGGCTGGGTCCAGCTGCACCCCGGCGACCTCGTCCTGCCCGCCCACCGCGAGCGTCCGGAGCCCAGCGCGGTCCAGTCCCTGCTGCTCGACGCCGTCTCCGGCGGTGGCGCCTACCTGTTCCGCCAGCTCGTGGACCACGTGTCCGTCAGCGCCGAGGAGAAGCCCGAGGACGGGAGCCTCGTCGACGCGCTGTGGGAGCTCGTGTGGGCCGGCCGACTCGCGGGCGACTCGTTCTCGCCGCTGCGCGCACGGCTCGGCGGGCGCGGAGCCCACCGTTCGCGCGCCGCGGGGCCGCGGCCCCGCGTCGGACGGTACGGACGATCCTCCGGGCCGCGGCGCAGCGCCCTGGGTCCGCCGACGGCGTCGGGACGCTGGTTCGCGGTGCCCGAGGCGCCGGAGGGCACGGAGCTGCAGCTCGCCCGCACCGAGGCGCTTCTGTCCCGCTACGGAGTCGTGACGCGCGGCCCTGTCGTCGCCGAGCAGACCCCGGGCGGGTTCGCCGCGGCGTACCGCGTCCTCCGCGAGCTGGAGCAGACCGGGGCCTGCCTGCGCGGCTACTACGTCGACTCGCTCGGAGCGGCTCAGTTCGCCGCCACGGCCACCGTCGACCGGCTCCGCACCTTCGAGCGAGACGACGAGTCGCCCTCGGACGACGATGCTCTCGTCCTCGCGGCCACCGACCCGGCCAACGTCTTCGGTGCTGCGTTGGCGTGGCCGGCCGTCGTCGGTGCGGCGGAGAGCACTGGTCATCGACCCGCTCGCAAGGCAGGAGCCCTCGTGGTCACCCACGACGGTCACGCAGTGCTGTACGTCGAGCGAGGCGGACGCAAGGTGCTCGCCTTCACCGAGACCCCCGAGCGGCTCGCCGCGGACGCTACGGCGCTGGCCGCCGCCGTCCGGTAGGGGAGACTCCCCCGGCTCACGATCGAGACGGTCGGCGGGGTGCCGGTGGGCAGCTCTCCCGTCGGCGAGGCGCTGCAGAGCGCCGGGTTCGACCGTCATCCCAAGGGACTCCGCCTCGATGCCCGAAGGTGACACCGTCTGGCGCGCCGCCGCGAGGCTGCGTGGTGCGCTCGAGGGCCGACCACTCACGCGCAGCGACTTCCGCGTCCCGGCTCACGCGACGCTCGACCTCAGCGGACGCACCGTCGATGAGGTGGTGAGCCGCGGCAAGCACCTGCTGATCCGGGTGGGTGACGCGTCGATCCACACCCATCTCAAGATGGAGGGCGTCTGGCACGTGCATCCGATCGGCACCCGGTGGCGCCGCCCGGCACACCAGGCCCGGGTCGTGCTCGAGACCGACGACCGGCAGGCCGTCGGCTTCGCCCTCGGCATCTGCGAAGTACTGCGCAGGGAGGCCGACGACGACGCACTCGCCCATCTCGGCCCGGACCTGCTCGGTGCCGGATGGGACCTCGAGGAGGCGGTCCGGCGCGTCGGCGCGGACCTGGATCGACCGGTGTTCCTGGCCTTGCTGGACCAGCGGAATCTGGCCGGACTCGGGAACGAGTACGTCAACGAGCTGCTCTTCCTGTCCGGCCTCGCGCCGGAGCGTCGAGTCGGCGACGTGGCCGACCTGGCGCGCGTCGTGGAGCGCGGACGCCGCCTGCTGGAGGCCAACAAGGACCGAGTGGAACGGTCCTTCACCGGGAGCATCCGCCGCGGTGAGGAGCGCTGGGTCTACCGCCGGGAGCGCTCACGGTGTCGTCGCTGCGGCACGCCCCTGCAGACCGGCTCGCTCGGTGACGCACCGACCGCCGAGCGCAACACCTTCTGGTGCCCGCACTGCCAGACGTGATCGATCCGGCGGGCCTCAGCCCCGGTCGGCGGGCTCGCTCTGACGAGGGTCGAGCGAGCGGGCGAGGACCCACACGACCCAGCCGAGCGCCGCGGTGAACGCCACTCTCTGGGCCAGGCCGCCCCACGTGCTGTCCGGCGCGGGGTCGAGGGAGTACGCGAGCATCGCCCACAGGGCGACGGTGGCGGTGAGGAAGGAGACGACCGTCTCGCGCTTGAGGGCGGGCTCGCTGCGCCAGCGGGCCGCGAGCAGGAAGCCGGCCGCGGGCACCAGGGCGCCGATGGCGAGCGCCGCCACGGTGCCGTACGCCCCGGCCGGGTCGGACCCTTCGGCGACCAGCACCGACCCCGCGTCACCCTCGGAGGTCGTCGGGACCAGCGCGAGCAGGACGAGACCGATGCCGCCGAGCTGGACGAGCAGCGCGGCGGCACCGGCGCGGGCGTTCGGGTCGACGCGGCGTACGCCGGGCCGCGCTGCGAGGACCAGCAGCAGTCCCGCCGCTACGCACGACCCACGCCAGAGCGGCTCGACCATCCCGCCGACCTCCACGATCGAGGCCACCGGGGTCCCGGCGAGGTCACCGGCGAGCAGACCGAAGGTCCAGAGCAGGACGACGACGAGGGCGACCATGACCGCCGCGGCGGTGCTGACAGGCTGCTGGCGCACGCCCCGACCCTACTGTCCCGGCGGCTGCCCGAAGCGTCGCGCCCACCGCTCCCACTCGGTCTGTGCTCTCGTGTCGCGCACGTAGGCGGTCGAGGCCGGGAGCCACAACAACACGACGGCAACCACCGAGACGATCAGGTACACGACGGTGAGAAGCACTCCGAGCATCGAGGTTCCGGCGTTGGGGCCGACGACCTCCGGTGCCACCTCCTGCAGCGGCAGGAAAGCGAGGTTGATGAGGCACATCGTGACGTTGACGGCCCCCAGCACCGTCGCAGTGATGCGCGCCCACGCACGGCCTCGCGCGTTGGCGAGAGCCATCCAGGTCCAGATCCCGACGACCACGAGGGCGAACAGACAGGAGGCGACCAGCACGACCACGACCATGATGTCGACGAACGTCTCGAAACCGGACTCGTCGAAGGCAGGGTCGGAAGTGGCCGCGCTCTCGTACATGACCTCACGGAGCAGATCGATCTCGGTGAAGAGGAGCAGCGTCTGCAGGACCGAGACCACAGCACCCAGGATCATGACCCACACCGCCGCCCGCACGGCCCCCGGCTGGCGGGGCGGGACGTCGGGGCGCGGCGGCTCGGGCGGTGGTGTCCACCGCGGTCCGGGGGGCTGTTGCCAGCTCACCTGAGCCGGATCGCCCTGCCACGGCTGGTACCCGCGGGGTCCGGGTGCCCGTGGGACGGGGTGTGGCGGGGGCGCGGGTGCGCGCGGCGGCTCGACCGGCCCGGGGTCCTCCCCCGGGTAGTCCGGGTAGTGACCGCTCACGCGCGGGCCAGGTCGTCCAGCAGTCCCGCGAGCCGGACGTCGCGATCGGTGACGCCGTCGACGTCGTGACTGACGAGCTTCACCTCCACACGGTCGTAGACGTTGGTCCACTCCGGATGGTGGTTCATCTCATCGATCGGTCCGGCCGCGCGCTGCATGAAGGCGATGGCGGCCGCGAAGTCGTCGAAGCGGAAGGTCTTGCTGAGCCCGGCGGTATCGCCGGACCAGCCTTCGAGTCCGGTGAGTGCCTGCTCGACGGCCGACCGGTCATAACGTTCGCTCATGCGGATCCCCTTCGCTCGCTCGTGTCCGACGCTAGTACCCGGCTCCCTCAGGCGCGAGCCCGCGCCACGACGAGCCGTGCCAGCTCGTCGGGGTGCTGGTCAGGGATCCAGTGCGAGGCGCCCTCGATGACCTCGAGCCGGTAGGGCGCCGTCACGTACTGCTCGCAGAGCTCCGCGCCTCGACGCGTGAGGGCGACATCGCCGCTGCTCCACACGTGCGTGGTGGGGACGCGGCAGCGTCCGCCCAGAGACCCCGCGGAGAACGGGAGTGCCCGGTAGTACCCGAGGCCGCCTCGCAGCGCCCCGCCGTCGACCATCTCCCGTCGGGTCCGCTCGCGCAGCTCACGATCCATGCCCGCGCCGGCGAGCGCCCGGTGGAAGATCCCCGGGAACCGGCTGAGCAACAGCTCGGGCAGGAAGGGCAGCTGGAAGAAGCCCATGTACCAGGAGTGCAGGAGCTGCGTGCTGCTGCCCATCGAGCGCACGAAGGCGGCGGGGTGCGGCACGGAGACCGACGTGTGGGTCAGCAGCCTCTCCGGATGGGCGACAGCCACGCTCCAGGAGACGACCGCGCCCCAGTCGTGGCCCACGAGGTGCACCGGAGCGCCGACCCGGTCCAGGAGGGCCATGACATCGCCGACGAGCAGCTCGACGCGGTAGGCGCGACGGCCTCGCGGCCGCGCACCGGGCGAGTACCCGCGCAGGTCCGGGGCGAGGGTGCGGAACCCGGCGTCGTTGAGCAGCGGCGTCACCCGCTGCCAGGACGTCGAGGTCTGGGGAAAGCCGTGCAGCAGGACGACGACCTCGCCGTCCGACGGCCCCTCGTCGACGACGTCGAAGGTCAGACCGTCGTTGACGAAGGTGGTGATCCGCTCGACCATGCGGGAAGGTCCTCTCTCAGCACTTGCGCGCCGGCAGGTACTCCAGACGCTTGGAGACCCAACGGGCGATCTTGTCCACCTTGTCACGCGCCGGCCGGAACCCGCCGTCGGCCAGGATCGAGACGCCGTACGTGCGTCCGTCGCGCAGCTTGACGATGGCGAGCTGGCGGACCTCGCTGCCGCCGTACCCCACCTTCTGCGACGTGCGCGGGCGCAGCTTCGTCTGCAGGAGCCCGAACCGGTGCGACGGCTTGGCGTTCTTCATGTGGATGCGGGTCTGCCGCGCGACGCGCGGACAGGCGATCTTGGAGGCGTACACGGACTGGTGAGTGACGTGCCACTTGCTGAGACCGGCGCCGCTGCTGCTGATCTTCGTGCGGCGGTCGCCGTACTTGCGCAGGTGCCGGGTGAGAGCACTCCGGCGGTCACGACCGAGCGACTGGTAGACGCGGCGGTTGGCGGCGTTGTCGGAGTAGCGGATGGCCCGCTCCTTGTCCGCTCGGCTGCCGTTGCCCCGGGCGTCGGCCAGCACGACGATCGGCACCTTGATCGTGGACCACGCGTGGTCGTTGCGATGGTCCCCCACGGTGAAGCTGCGGCCACCGAGCGGGGTCACCGCGATGCTCCCCTTCTTGATGCCGAGCGAGGAGTAGCCAGCGCGCCACTTCGTCCGAGTGTTCGCGGTCTTGGAGGTCGCCGCGGTCCATCCGGACTTCGACTTGGCCTTGACCCGGTACTTGGAGAACATGACGTCGCGCTTGAAGGTCAGGACTCCCTTGGCGCTGCTCTTGCGGGTCCGCACCGAGACCCACTTCTTGCCGTTGTGCCGCTGCAGGACGAACGTCGTGCGCTTCTTGCTGTTGCTGGCCGCGCGGATCGTCGGGAGCGTCTTCGCCGTCCCGACCTTGACCGAGACCGTCTGCTTCTTCGGCTTCGGCTTCGGGGGCCGGGTCGGGGTCGGCGTCGGCGTCGGCGTCGGGGTGGGCGTCACCGACGGCGACGGAGTGGTCGGCGACGGGGTGGCCGACTCCGTCGGCTCCGACGGACGCCCGACGTCGCCGGGCTCCTGCGTGGCCTCACCGGCCGGATCCTGGGACGGCTCGTCATCGGCGTACGCCTCGAACGGAGCAGCGACGAGCAGAGAGGCCGCCATGGCGGCGGCGCACACGGCGACGCGGCGGCGTGAGGAGTGAGAACCCGGCATGCGGGTCACAGTAGACCGTGAACGGTCTCAGCGGTCGATCATCACCATGTCGTGGTCACCGATCCGCCCTCAGACCCGCGGGAAGCCCGACGCCGAGCGGGAGCGCGGGGACGAGCGTGGTCGTCACGGCGTGGTACAGGTCCGGGCTGCCCGGCCAGACGGTCCGCGTCGGACGCAGCCTCGGGGTCAGCTGATGGCGCCAGGAGCCTGCCGGGTCCATGACGTGCCGACGGACGAACTGCCACCACGTGACACCGTGCTCGCGCACTGAGACGTCACCCGTGCGGGACCCGAGCACGATCGCAGCCGAGATCCCCTCCGCGACCACCCAGTGCATGCGATCACGCACCACGGGGCGTCCATCCCAGTCCGTGGTGTAGACGAATCCCGGCGCGCCGTCGACCGCCCACCCCTCGGCGACGGCGCGATCGAAGAGACGACGCGCGGCGGCCAGGAGATCCGGACGTCCCCCGGACGCGACGTCCACCTGGACGAGCAGCCGCGACCACTCCAGCGCGTGCCCCACGGTCGCGCCGAACGGCTTGAAGGGATCGTCCGGGCGGTCCGCGTTCCTGTCCGGCTCGGGGCGCCAACGACCGTCGAAGTGCTCAGGCAGCCGATCGTCGTGGTCCCGCGCCACGGACACGACCAGGTCGGTGCCACGTCCCGCCCTCTCCAGCCAGCGACGATCCCCGGTGAGGTCCCACAGGGCGAGATAGGCCTCGACCGTGTGCATCAGCGCGTTGAGGCCTCGGTAGTCGTGCTCGTGCCGCCAGGAGTCGTCACACCGGTCGGCGACCAGGCCCTCGGCGTCCTCGAACCGTTCGAGCGCCTCGACCGCCTCGTCCAGCAGCTGCTCACCGCCGGCGAGGCCGGCCGTCACGGCCGAGCAGGCCGCCAGGGCGACGAAGGCGTGCTGGTAGCAGGACTTGCCCTCGGGTCGTGTGCCGTCGGCCGCGATCTCGTCGAACCAGCCACCGTGGCGGGCGTCCCGCAGATCACCCTGGAGGCCGGCGAGCACACCGGAGGCGATGGCCGCGTCGGAGTCGCGGCCCAGCAGCGCGCCCAAGGAGTACACGTGCACCATGCGAGCCGTGATCCACGTGGCACGCGGCCGGGTCAGGTCCGGACGACCGTCCTCGAGCAGCCAGGCGGCGCCTCCGGCGGGATGGACGCACCGGGTGCCGAACTCGAGCAGACGGACCCGCTCGGCGTCCAGCTAGTCCTGCCAGGCGACGGTCATCGGAGCACTCGATCCGCCAGCCGGACGAGAGCATCGACGACCGGCGCACCGAACATCTCGGGATCGTTGTGCCCCACGCCCTCGAGAGCCAGCTCCTCCATCAGGTTGTCGGCCCTTCGGGCCACCGAGGCGCTCTGCTCGGACGGGACGACGTCGTCCGTCGATCCATGCACTACCGTGAGTGGCACGCGGCTGGTCTCCACGTAGTCCTGCACGGGAAAGCGATCACGAAGCAACGTGCCGACCGGCAGGAACGGGTAGTGGTGCGAGGCGACGGCGACGAAGTCGGTGAACGGTGAGCGCAGGAGCATCCCGGCCGGCGGATGCGCATCCTGCAGACGCGCCGTGACGCCGGTGCCGATGGACTCGCCGAGGTACAGCGTGCGTTCGGCGTCGAACCCCTCCGAGAGCAAGAAGGCGGTCGCCGCCTCGGCGTCGCGGGCCAACCCGTCCTCGGACGGACTGCCGGGGTTGCCGCCGTAGCCGCGGTAGTCGACCAGCAGGACCGTGAACCCCTGCGCGGCGATCCCGCGTCCGATGTCGATCCGACCGGCACGGTTGCCGCCGTTGCCCGGCAGGTACAGCACGGCCGCCTCCCGGTCCACGTCCGCCGGCGGACTGATCAGCCACGCGCCCAGCTCCAGCCCGTCACTGGTCGACAGCACCACGTCGCGGACCCCGGACGGTGCCTGGACGGGCCCGGCGTCCGGGACGAAGACGAGCGAGCGCTGTAGAGCCCAGGCGGCGCCGACGACCAGCCCACCGAGACCCAGCACCACGCCGGCCGTCACCGCCATCGGTCGTCGCCACTGCATGCGCCCACTGTGCCGGACGGGGAGCAGAGCCGCCTGCCCCGGCCGAGCCGACCGAGCCCGCAGCATGCTGTGGGGACCCTTCCGGACCAGACCCAGCTTGGCCCAGCCGAGCCTGCACCCAGCGTGCTGCCGGGATCCCTCCGCTGGCGCCTGCGGCGCGGGGGGTGGGGCCCACTCGATTCGCTCGGACTGTTTCACGAGATGAGAAGTGGGCTCCACCCAAACCCGGGGTGGAGCCCTCTTCTCATCTCGTGGAGCTGCCGGGAATCGAACCCGGGTCCTCTGGCGCTGGATCAGGACTTCTCCGGGTGCAGTCCGTCTGACGCTTTTCTCAGCCCCGGTGCTCGGACGAACACGTCACCGACAGGCTCAGCCGTGAAAGAGTCCCGACCGCGCGCCACGGCGTCACGCGATCAGCAAGTCCCCTTGATGAGACAGACGATCCGGGACGGGGACGCTCCCGGGTCTGCCCTTCACCAGTCGCTGTCAGGCAGCGAGGGCGAAGTCAGTGCGCTTGGAATCGGCACTTGTTGGTTTGCAACGATCGTTTGAGAGATGACGTTGCCTTCTCTACCCGCTTCTCCTGGTCCGAACGACCACAGTCGAAACCGATCAGCCCCTCTTGAGTTGTCACACCCCACGAAGGGGCTACACCAGCGTACAACCAGACCCGGACCTCGGGTATTCCCGCGAGCGCGGGAACACCCGAGCCCGCGTCACGCCGCGACGCTTCTCTCCCCCGGCATCGCTCGCACGCCCGCCCAACCGGCGAGGAGGTGGGCGCCCGTCACCAGGAGCATCGCCCCCGACGCGGCGGCCAGCCCGAAGGCGACGACGAGCACCGGCGGCGTATCCGAACCCATCAGGCCCGTGCCGACCATCATCCACAGCCCCCAGGCACCGAGCGTCGCCGAGCCGACCCAGGCAGCAGCGAACGGCTGCCACGCCGGCATCGTCGAACGCCCGCGCACCAGCACCGCGGCACCCCAGAGCGCAGCAACCGTCAGCACCGCGAACACGCCCTGGACGGGGACCTGCGAGTCGGGCAGCGGCTCGCCCCTCAACCAGGACGACCCGGCAGTCCAGGCCACGAACCCGACCAGCGGCGTCGCCGCCACGACCACGGCGCCCACGACCGAGAGTCGAGCAGCAGGAGAAGCCGCCAGGACGGGCAGACCGGCGACCGACCCCCTCCAGAGGTGACCCCACCTGCTGACGGCGTGCAGCACGAACAAGGTGCCCAGACCGAGCGCCTGCAGCGAGAACCCACCGTAGACCAGGGTGAAGACCCACGGCTCGAGGAACTCCGCCG
>JBQGDU010000168.1:0-5143 GCA_052039245.1 Aeromicrobium sp.
AGCGACACCGTACTCGGCCCGACGGTGCATCGCGTGGGTGCGGATCTGCAGCTCGACGGGCTTGCCCTGCGGGCCGATGACGGTGGTGTGCAGCGACTGGTACATGTTGAACTTCGGGACGCTGATGTAGTCCTTGAAGCGGCCCGGGATGGGGTTCCAGCGCGCGTGCAGCACCCCGACCACCCCGTAGCAGTCGGCGACGGAGTCGACGAGGATCCGAACGCCCACGAGATCGAAGATGTCGGCGAACTCGCGTTCGCGCACCAGCATCTTCTGGTAGATCGAGTAGTAGTGCTTGGGACGTCCGCTGACCGAGGCCTTGAGCTTGGCGTGCCGCAGGTCGGACTCGACGTCGTCGATGACGCGCTCGAGGAACTTCCCGCGCGACGGCGCGCGGTCGGCGACGAGCCGGACGATCTCGTCGTACACCTTGGGGTGGAGCGTGGCGAACGCGAGATCCTCCAGCTCCCACTTGATGGTGTTCATGCCGAGACGGTGCGCCAGGGGTGCGAAGATCTCGAGCGTCTCGGTGGCGATGCGCTCCTGCTTGTCGCGACGCAGGTACCGCAGCGTGCGCATGTTGTGCAGCCGATCCGCCAGCTTGATGACGAGCACCCGGATGTCGCGGCTCATCGCGACCACCATCTTGCGGATGGTCTCGGACTGCGCCGAGTCCCCGTACGTCACCTTGTCGAGCTTGGTGACGCCGTCGACGAGCTGGACCACCTCGTCCCCGAAGTCGGCCCGCAGCTCCTCCAGCGTGTACGGGGTGTCCTCGACGGTGTCGTGCAGCAGCGCGGCGCACAGCGTGGGTGCGGTCATGCCGAGCTCGGCCAGGATGGTGGCGACGGCCAACGGGTGGGTGATGTACGGGTCGCCGCTCTTGCGGGTCTGCCCGTCGTGCATCCGCTCGGCGATGTCGTAGGCCTTGCGGATGACCTCGACGTCGCCCTTGGGGTGCGTGGCCCTGAAGACCGTCAGCAGCGGATCGAGGACCGGGTTGGCCGAGCCGGCACGGCCGCCGATGCGGGCGAGGCGGCTGCGCACGCGCACCGACGGGGAGGCCGATTCCGGCGTCCGTTCCTCCGGACGCGGCTCGGACCGCTCTGTCTCGATGCGCTCAGCCACTGGCCCTCCTGACGTGTCGACCATCGTAGGCCAGGAGGGGTGAGACGGCGTCGCCCCTGGGGGTCAGAAGATGCCGCTCACGAGAGTGGCTGCCGTCGACAGCACCAGCGCGGCGACGAGGACGATGGCGATCGTGCGGACGGTCTTGGTGCTCACGGCTCTCCTCAGTACGAGTGCAGGACGACCAGGGGCGTGTCGGCGAGACGCTCACGTCCTCCGAGAGCACCGATCTCGATCATCAGCAGATGGCCGGCCACGGTGGCGCCGCACTGCTCGACGAGATCGGTGGCGGCGGCGAGCGTACCGCCCGTGGCGAGGACGTCGTCGACGACAACGACGCGCTGCTCCGGCTCGAGCGCGTCGGCGTGGATCTCCATCGTCGCCGAGCCGTACTCGAGCTCGTACGACGTGGAGACGGTCCGCGCGGGGAGCTTGCCGGCCTTGCGCACGGGGACGAACGGGAGCCCGAGCAGGTACGCGATCGGTGCCCCGAGGACGAATCCGCGAGCCTCGACGCCCAGCACGGCGTCCACGTCACCGATGTCGCGGACGGCCGCTGCGAGCTCGTCGACGACGACCTTCAGACCGGCAGGATCACCCAGCAGCGGCGTGACGTCGCGGAACGTGACGCCGGGTTCGGGCCAGTCCTCGATGGGGCGCACGAGCCTGGTGATGGCCTCCGTCGCCGTCTGCATGGAGGTCACGACGACAGGTCGACGTCGCACTCTTCCTTGGCGTGCTCCTCGATGGCGTCGGAGGCCTCCTGGGTCTCCTCGCTGCCGATGTTCTGGAACTCCGCCGCGAGCGCCTGCAGATCCTCCTGGGAGACGCCCTCGGGCAGCTCACCCGTCTGCGCGGCCGCCAGGTCCTCGAACGTGAGACCGGCCTCGTCGAGCGCCGTCTGCACCTGGGTGATGCTCTCATCGAGCTGAGCCCACTCCTCGGAGACCTCGTCCGGCGCCTCGTCCGCGAGGCCCTGGAGCGTCTCGAACGTCTGGTCCAGCTGCTCGGCGTCGCCGGCGGAGAGTGCGTCGAAGTCCTTCTTGGCGCTCTTGAGGTCCTCGCAGTAGGCGTCGTTGCCACCACCGCAGGCGGTGAGGGTGAGTGAGGCCAGCGCGGCACCGGCCACGGCGAGCTTGATCTTCATGTGTGCTCCTGGATCGGGGACGCCACGCAGGGATGGCGGACTCGGACATCATGACACGGCGGTTCGATGACGCCGCCGCAGGACGTCTCAGGCGGTGGGGTCGTCCCCCTCGATGACGGGCTCGTCCACCGTGGCCACGGCATGGCGGTTGACGGTGATGACCGTGCCCGGGGCGATCTCCACGTCGGCCTCGGTCTCACGCAGGGCGCGCAGGTGCCCGAAGATCCCGCTCGCCAGCATGATCCGCTGTCCCTCGCGCAGGGACTCCTGGGTCCGGACGAAGTCTCGCTGGCGCTTGCGAGCCGGGCGCAGCACCAGGAAGTAGAAGATCAGGACGAGCAACGCGAGCGGGATGAGGCTGACGACGGGGTCGGACACGAGTGTGGGCTCCGGGGTGGGGGCGGACGGTGACAGCGGGCTCAGCGCCCGATGAGTGACCTCATGGTTCCACGTCCTCGACGTCGAAGGACAACTGACCCTCGGTGGGCCTGGGGGCCGTGAGCCCCAGGTGATCCCAGGCCGCAGGAGTGGCGACGCGGCCGCGAGGCGTGCGAGCGAGGAAGCCCAGACGGACGAGGAACGGTTCGGCGAGCTCCTCGACGGTCTCGCGTTCCTCCCCCACCGCGACGGCCAGCGTGCTGATGCCCACCGGTCCCCCGCCGAAGCTGCCGCAGAGCGCTGTGAGGACGGCACGGTCGAGCCTGTCCAGGCCGAGGTCGTCGACCTCGTACAGCTCCAGGGCAGCGCGCGCCGACGTGGCGTCGACGGTGCCGTCACCTCGGACCTGGGCGTAGTCGCGGACCCGCCGGAGGAGCCGGTTGGCGATGCGCGGCGTCCCCCGTGAGCGGCCGGCGATCTCCCGACCGCCCGCGTCGTCCACCGTCAGATGGAGCAGACTCGCCGACCGGACGACGATGCGGTACAGCTCCGGCGCGTCGTAGTAGTCCAGCTGCGCGGTGAAGCCGAACCGGTCACGCAGCGGTCCGGGCAGCAGACCGGCCCGGGTGGTGGCTCCGACGACGGTGAACGGTGGGATCTCCAAGGGGATCGCCGTGGCGCCCGGCCCCTTGCCGACGATGACGTCGACCCGGAAGTCCTCCATCGCCATGTAGAGGAGCTCCTCCGCCGGACGGGACATGCGATGGATCTCGTCGATGAAGAGGACGTCGCCCTCGTTGATGCCCGAGAGGATGGCGGCCAGGTCGCCGGCGTGCTGGATGGCCGGGCCGCTCGTGAGTCGCAGGGGGGCGGACAGCTGGTGGGCGATGATCATCGCGAGCGTCGTCTTGCCCAGGCCGGGCGGTCCGGAGAGCAGCACGTGGTCCGGGGTGCGCCCACGGGCGACGGCTGCCTCGAGCACCAGAGAGAGCTGCTCACGGACCCGGTCCTGCCCCACGAGCTCGTCGAGCGTCGCGGGCCGCAACGCCGCCTCGAAGGCCCGGTCGTCGCCCGTGGCCTCCGCCGTCACCGCGTCACCGGGATCGAGCTCGGAGAGCTCCGTCTCAGGCAGGTCGTCGTGCATGGTCACCATCCTCTCCGAGCGCTCGATGGATGAAGGGCAGGGGCCAGGTCAGGCCTTGGACAGTGTGCGCAGCGCAGCCCGCAGCAGCGAGGCGACGTCTGGTGAGTCGCCGGCCTCACCGGACTCGGCGACAGTCTCGACCGCACGGGCCGCGTCCTTGGCCGACCAGCCGAGGCCCTGCAGCGCCTCGAGCACCTGGTCGCGCCAGGGCGCGGCAGCAGTGGCGGGTCCGACCTCGCTGGTCACCGGGCCGACCCGGTCCTTGAGCTCCACGACGATGCGCTCGGCCCCCTGGCGGCCGATGCCCGGGACCGAGGTGAGCGCCGCGTGGTCCTCCGACGCGATGGCGTTGCGCAGCCTGTCCGGTGGCATGACGGCGAGCATCGCCTGGGCGACCTTGGGCCCGACGCCGGAGGCGGTCTGCACGAGCTCGAACATGTCGCGCTCGTCGACGTCGGCGAAGCCGTACAGCGTCAGCGAGTCCTCGCGGACCACCAGCGACGTGGCCAGCTGCGCCTCCTGGCCGACGCGTAGCCCTGCGATGGTGCCGGGGGTGCAGAAGACGTGGTGCCCGAGTCCGCCGACGTCGATGACGGCGGCGTTGAGCGTGACGGCGGCGACCGTGCCGCGCACGTGGGCGATCATCGGGCACCGGCCTTGGCGATGGCCTCCTGCAGCCGATTCTGCGCTCCCCCACGCCAGACGTGGCAGATGGCGAGCGCCAGGGCATCGGCGGCGTCGGCGGGTCGGGGTGCCTCGGCGAGCCGCAGCACGCGGGCGACCATCTGGGTCTCCTGCTCCTTGTCGGCCCGGCCGCTGCCGGTGACGGACGCCTTGACCTCGCTGGGGGTGTGCAGGTGCACGGGGATGCCGTGCCGGGCGGCGATCATCATGGCCACGCCACTGGCCTGGGCGGTGCCCATGACGGTACGCACGTTGTGCTGGCTGAAGACCCGCTCGACCGCGACGGCGTCGGGACGCAGCCGCGTGACGCGCTCCTCCAGACCGTCCGCGAGCTGGGCGAGGCGACGCGCGGGATCGAGGTCCGCCGGGGTGCGCAGCACGTCGACCTCCACCAGGGAGAGCGGGCGACCGACGGCCCCCTCGACCACGCCGACGCCGCAACGCGTGAGGCCGGGGTCGATCCCGAGCACCCTCATGACGCCGCCGATGGAGTAGAACGCATGTTCGACAGCCTAGTCGCCCCGTCCGTCAGGGCCGGGCAGACGCGCCGACGACCGGTTCCAGCTGGCCCACCCGCTCGCCGACCTCACCGGCTCTGCCGGCGCCCCGACGGCGGCGCAGACGGCGTGGGGGCCCGCCCCCCCCCCCGCCCCCGCCCCCCC
>JBQGDU010000169.1:0-1800 GCA_052039245.1 Aeromicrobium sp.
GGTGGTGGGGGTGAGGTGGTCCGCAGGCCTCAGTTCCTGCGGGTCACCTCAGATGACGCATCAGGCATTGCCGCCAGGAATGGCAGTCACGATTGACTCGAATGCGTCGTTGATGTCTTCGCCAAGGAACCCGACAGCAGCCACGATCACGGCTGCAACGAGGGCGACCAGCAGGCCGTACTCGACGGCGGTGGCGCCCTTCTCGTCCTTCTTCGGCGCGGTGACCGCGCTCAGCATGTACGCGTAGGCGAACTGCAGCTTCTCCATGATGATTCTCCCTCGGTGATTCTTCTGTCGTGCCTGTTCCGCCAGGGTGGCGGAGCTCCCAGATGAGAAGGTAGACCCGTCAACCACCGGTCACATCCCGTTGCGGGCACAAGGTCCCAAAATGCTCCCGAAGGACTACTAGCGTTTGTCTTGGACGGTCGTTCAGCATCAGCGAGAACCATCCCAACGGACTAGTGACACCGGTCACATCGCGGGCCCCGGTCAGTCCAGGAGGGTGGCGGCCACCAGGATCAGCTGCGTGTTGGAGATGCAGGTCTGCAGCACGACGTCGGCCTCGGGACGAAGGTCCCGCACCCGCGCCTGCCGCCGCTGGTAGGTGTCCACCACGTCCACGCGGTAGCGACCCTCCCGTACGCCCGGCCCGTCCAGCGCCACCACGTCGCCCTCGCCGAGGCCGGGGATCCAGTCCGCTCCCCCGCAGTAGTCGTGCTCGGCCACGAGCACGGGCAGGTCCGACTCCCCCACGTCGATCGCCACCGGGCCCCGGCAGGCGTCCAGCGGCGGACCGAAGTCCGTCAGGGAGGCCTGCGCCACCACGGTGCGGGAGACGTCCGGCTCGGGCGCCGGCTCGGGGACCACGAGTGCGTCGAGTCGAGCCGAGTCGAACGTCGAGTCGCGTGGCGTCGGTTCGGCCGTGCAGCCGGCGACGAGCGCGAACGCCAGCCCCACCACGCCGCTGCGCACCGCCCTCGCGCCCATGAGCACTCCTGACCTCGAACCCACCCTAGGCGCAGATCACCGTGAGACGCTTCCGTCCTCAGCGACATGGACCCGGTGAACCTGCCCGACGACCAGGAGGCCAGCAGTGGACGGCCCGACCATGGACGACCCCGCGACGGTGGAGGCGGAGAGCGCCGCCCCGCACTCGGCGCGCCCGGTCCACCCGGACACCGACGCCGTGCTGCACGCTCGCGCCGCTGCCGGCGACCGCGCCGCCTTCGGCGTGCTCTACGACCGCCACGTGCGGCCGGTGTACTGGCAGTGCTACCGCGTGCTGCGCGACGGCGACCTCGCCGAGGAGACCACCCAGGAGACCTTCCTGGTCGCGTGGCGTCGGGTGCGGGCCATCCGGCTGGTCGATGAGTCGGTGCTGCCGTGGCTGCTGGTCACGGCGCGGCAGACGGCGATGAACGCTCATCGTCGCAGCCGACGGCCCGACCACCGCACCGCCGAGCTCGACGTCGATCCGGCGGCCGAGCGCACCGTGGAGGACGAGGTGTCCGACGCCCTGGTCCGGCAGGAGATCGAGAAAGCCGTGGCGGCCCTGTCCACCACGGACCAGGAGCTGTACGCGCTCTGCGTGGACGGCGCCCACACGTACGAACAGGCAGCGACCTCGCTCGGCGTGAGCCACGCGAGCGTCCGCAACCGCGTGCACCGTCTCCGCACTCGTCTGCGGGCGGACCTGCGATCCATGAGGGAGCTGGCATGACACTCACCGACGAGCGCATCGACCGGTTGCGCGAGAACGTCCTCGCCGACGTCGACGCCGACGCTCGCCGCCGCGGACGG
>JBQGDU010000170.1:0-2070 GCA_052039245.1 Aeromicrobium sp.
CCGCCAGCCGGGGGCGCGCCCGCCACGCGCAGACGGGGGACGGTGGCGTTGGCCGGACGGATGCCGTGCTTGTCGCCGTAGAACGCGCGCACCAGGTCCATGTCGGCGACGACGTCGTCGGTGGGGTGGAAGGTCGGACCGAAGCCCAGCGTCCGGGTGGGCGGGTCGAAGAACGCCAGCGTGACGGGAAGCCCGGTGTCCTTCGCGATGCGGCGGAAGCCCGACTTCCAGTACTCCCCTCGGGACCGCGTGCCTTCCGCGGCGATGATGAGTCGGAACGGCTCGCCCGTGCCGGCCTCGTCGACGAGCCCCTGCACCACCCCGGAGGGGTCCTTGCGATCCAGGGGTACCCCGCCGAGGCTGCGCAGGACCCAACCGAGGGGGCCGCGGAAGAGCTCCCGCTTCACCAGGACACGAGGGTGGGCTCCGTGGTGCCACATCACGAGCAGCATCGTGACGAAGTCCCAGTTGGACGTGTGCGGCGCGCCGACGAGGATGCCGACAGGCGGGAGCTCGCCGACCATCCGGTAACGGATCAGGCGGACGACGGCCCGGGCCAGGAGCTTGCGCATGCGTGAACCCTAGAGCCTGCCGGTCACCGAAGGTGCCAGCAGGCGACGGCGGCGGAGGCGGCGACGTTCAGCGAGTCGATCTCATCGGCCATCGGGATCCGCACCCGCACGTCAGCGCCGTGCTGCCAGTGCTCGGAGAGCCCGTGGCCCTCCGAACCGAGCACGAGGGCCACCCGGTCGAGGTCACGGGGCGCGTCCTCGAGGTCGACGGAGTCGTCGGCGAGCGTCATGGCATAGCTGGTGAACCCGTGCTCGCGCAGGAGCGCCGGAGCGGCGTACCAGTCCTCGATCCGGGCGTACGGCAGCCAGAACACCGAGCCCATCGCGACCTTGATGGCTCGTCGGTACAACGGGTCCGCACAGCGTGGAGAGAGCAGCACCGCGTCGAACCCGAAGGCCGCCACGCTGCGGAAGACCGCTCCGACGTTCGTGTGGTCCGTCAGGTCCTCGAGGACCACGACCCGACGCGCGCCGCGCAACACGTCACCGGGAGCCGGCAGGACGGGGCGGTCCAGCGCCGCCAGCGCTCCCCGGTGCACGTGGAAGCCGGTGAGACGCTCGATGTCCCTCTCCTCCAGCACGAAGCACGGAGCGTCGTGACCGGCCATGACGTCGGCGAGGCCGTCGACCCAGCGTGGCGCCATGAGGAACGAGCGGGGACGATGCCCGGCCTGCAGTGCGCGGCGGACGACCGTCTCGCCCGCGGCGAGGAAGATGCCCCGCTCGGACTCGACCGACTGGCGGAGCTGGACGTCCCTCAGGCCGGTGTAGTCGCGCAGCCGGGGGTCGGCCAGGTCGTCGACGTGTGTCAGAGCGGCCATCTGGCTAGCGTAGGGGCATGAGTCTCGAGCGCCCCGTCACACCCGACCCGTACCCGCTCCTGCCGAGCGTCCCCGGCTTCGACGTCACGAGTGCCGACGTCTCGGACGGTGAGCCGCTCAAGGACGACCAGGTGAACGCCGCCGGGGACACGTCTCCCCAGCTGTCCTGGTCGGGAGCGCCGGAGGGTACGCAGTCCTTCGTCGTCACGTGCTTCGACCCGGACGCCCCCACGGTGTCCGGCTTCGGGCACTGGGTCGCCGTCGACCTGACGGCCGACGTCACGTCGCTGGAGGCCGGTGCCGGCGCGAGCGACGACACGCTGCCCGGTGCCGCGTTCCACGTCCGCAACGACGGCGGCGGCAAGGCCTTCATGGGTGCGGCGCCGCCGGAGGGCGACCAGGTCCATCGGTACTTCTTCGTGGTGCACGCCGTCTCCGAGCCGACGCTCGGCGTCGACGGTGACGCTTCGCCAGCCGTCGTCGGCTTCAACCTCGCGTTCAAGACCCTCGGCCGGGCCATCGTCCACGGCACCTACCAGCACTGACCTCTCAGTACCGCGTCAGGAGCTCGTCGAGGGGCCTGGGCTCTGCCCAGCGCTCCTCGGCGAGCATCGGACGGTCGTAGACCCGCTCCACCGGACCGAGGCACAGGATCGCCACCGGCTCCGCTCCCTCCG
>JBQGDU010000171.1:0-2463 GCA_052039245.1 Aeromicrobium sp.
TCGACGCCCTCGAGGCTGGGGCCGCCCTGCGTTGCTCCGCACATGTCAGGCCTCCCCGCGCTCGTCGCCGAGGGCCACCGGGACGCCGCGCAGCGAGCCGTACTCGCTCCACGAGCCGTCGTAGTTCTTGACGTTCGGGTACCCGAGGATCTCGTTGAGCACGAACCACGTGTGCGAGCTGCGCTCGCCGATGCGGCAGTAGGCGATGGTGTCCTTGCCCTCGTCGAGGCCGGCATCGGCGTAGAGCTCCTTGAGCTCGTCGTCGCTGCGGAAGGTGCCGTCGTCGTTGGCAGCCTTGCTCCACGGGACGTTGCCGGCGGTGGGGATGTGGCCCGCGATCTGCGCGGCCTCCTGCGGAAGGTGCGCGGGGGCGAGCAGACGCCCGGCGAACTCGTCGGGGCTGCGGACGTCGATGAGGTTCTTGGAGCCGATGGCCTCGACGACCTCGTCGCGGTAGGCGCGGATGTCCTCGTTGGGCTCCTTGGCCGTGTACGTGGTGGCCTCGCGGCTGGGGAGGTCGGCGGTGAGCTCGCGGGAGTCCAGCTCCCACTTCTTGCGTCCGCCGTCGAGCAGGCGCAGGTTCTCGTGGCCGTAGTAGGTGAGGTACCAGTACGCGTAGGCGGCGAACCAGTTGTTGTTGCCGCCGTAGAAGACGACGGTGTCGTCGTTGCCGATGCCCTTCTCACCGAGGAGCTTCTCGAGCTGCTCCTTGGAGACGAAGTCGTGGCGGACGCCGTCCTGCAGGTCCTTCTTCCAGTCGAGCTTGACCGCACCGGGGATGTGGCCCTTGTCGTAGGCCTCGGCGTCCTCGTCGACCTCGACGAGGACGACCTTCGGGTCGTCCAGGTGCTGCTCGACCCAGTCAGCGGTGACGAGCGCGTTCTCGCGGCTCATGGGTTACCTCCGTTGTTGCCCGGTGGGCGTGGTTGGGATTCGGTCGGTCAACCGCGCGACGGCTGGAGCCGCCGCACGATCAGGTACATCTCGCAGCCGAGGCAGAAGCCGACGGCGGCGTTGAGCAGGGCCGCGACGAGCGCCATGGCGGTCGCGACGTAGAAGAGGGCGGGCACGCCGACGGCGAGGCCGATGAGCGCCACCACCACGAAGGCCAGGCCGACGAGCTGGGCGAAGCGCGGTGGGCGCGCGTCCTCCAGCTCGCTCGGCTCAGCGAGGCGGGGACGCACCACCCGGGCGAAGACCTGCGCGTACGGCGAGAGCCGCAGGTCCACGAAGGCGGACACCGCGAACACCGCCGCCTGGGCCGCGAGCAGCGTCGCTGCCACGACGGGCGGCGTGACGAGCGCGACGGCGAGCACGACCGACGTGAGCGCGGCACTGAAGCGCAGCGCGCGTGGGTCGACCCTCTGCGGGTGGGGCATGCGGACTCCTGGACAGCGGGAACCGTGCGTGACGATTCGCCGGGGATCTGGGCCTTCGTGGACTGGGTGGCTCAGGCGTCGCGACACAGCGCGGAGCGCGTGCGGCAGTGATCGACCGCGCGGCGCCGCGTGAGGTGTGTCGTCGTCAGCATGCTGATCAGCCTACGGGCCCGTTCCGGCGTGCACCCGCCACCGTCTCACTGAATGGACATGCGTCTCATAGTTTGAACGAAGCGCGTGCTCGTGCCACGTCGCCGCGGCACAGGAAGTGACCTCGATACGCCGCTCGCTGCGCTCGCGAGCTACTCGGTCCCCGCGCAGCATGGTGGCCGTGTGCGACGCTGGGCCCCTCCCACGGAGTGGGGGCGGAACGAGCGAGCGTATGGAGGCCACACCCCCGGACCCGTCGTGCTCCACTGGGACCGTCGACGCCACGGCGAGCCGACCGACCAAGCTGCACGGGCGCTCCGAAACCACCCCCACCTCACAGGAACGCCGTCTAGGATCACCCCCGTCCCTCCCGTCGCACCACCCGAACCGGAAGAGCCAGCAGTTGAGTCACCGAGACGCCGCACCCGTGGCCGAGGAAGCCCCCCGCAAGGGCTTCATCCGACGTCACCCCGCCCTCTCCTCCGTCGCGGCGCTGTTCCTCGTGCTGGTGGTCGTGGTCGCGGGGTTCGGCCTGTGGGTCAACAGCAGCCTCGGCAACATCGAGCGCGTGGACGTGACGCTGGACGAGCAGGACCGGCCCGACCCGAGCGAGGGTGATGCCATCAACGTCCTCCTGCTCGGCACCGACGCGGGCAGCGATCGCAACACCGACGGCAAGAGCATCCTGGAGGATGCCGCGTCCGGCGACTGGCCCACCGGCAAGTACCGCAGCGACGCCACGATGCTCGTGCACATCCCTGCCGACCGAGACGGTGCCGTCCTGATGTCGATCCCGCGCGACAGCCTCGTGGAGATCTACGACGAGAACGGTGACGCGACGGGCGACAACAAGATCAACGCTGCACTGTCTCTGCACGGCCCGTCCGGCGCCATCTCCACGGTGGAGAACCTGACCGGTCTGCGCGTCGACCAT
>JBQGDU010000172.1:0-12607 GCA_052039245.1 Aeromicrobium sp.
GGTCGTCGACGAGGTGGCCGACATCTCCGACGTCCGGGTTCCCGAGTGGGAGGAGGTCTCGGCCTTGGAGCGGTCGGAGTACGAGCAGCTGCTCGGTGAGTGGGAGGACTTGACGGACCCGCTCGAGCTCTCGCCCGCCGAGGCCGAGGACACCGTCAGGCGAGTCCTCGAGGACTGATCGTCAGCGGCTCCGCACCAAGGACGCCGCTCGCGCGCGCTCGTGGACGGCGGGAAGGACCTCGAGGAGCCGGTCGACGTCGGCCTCGGTGGACGTGTGGCCGAGGCTGAAGCGCAGCGACCCCCGAGCGGCGTCGTCGTCGAACCCCATCGCGAGCAGCACGTGGCTGGGCTGCGGCACCCCGGCCGCGCAAGCCGAGCCCGTGGAGCACTCCACCCCCTGGGCGTCGAGCAGCATGAGCATGGCGTCGCCTTCGCAGCCCGGGAAGGTGACGTGGGCGATGTTGGGGAGACGATGGTCGGGCCCCGGGAGCGGGTCACCGTTGACGACGGCGTCGGGGACGAGGCGCAGGACGCCCTCGACGAGCCGCTCGCGCAGGGACTCGATGCGCGCCGAGGCCGCCGCCTGGCGTGCCACGGTGACCTCCAGCGCCCTGGCGAACGACGCGATGAGCGCGACGCCGACCGTGCCGGAGCGGAGGTCGCGCTCCTGGCCACCGCCGTGCAGGAGCGGCACCGGTTCCACCTCGCGGCGCAGCACGAGCGCCCCGACCCCCACGGGTCCGCCCAGCTTGTGGGCGGTGACCGTCATGGCGTCCAGACCCGACGCCGCGAAGTCCAGCGGAAGGTACCCGGCCGCCTGCACCGCGTCGCTGTGCACCGCGATGCCGTGCTCCCGGGCGATGGCCACGACGTCGTCGACCGGCTGGACGGTGCCCATCTCGTTGTTGGCCCACATGGTGGTCACGACACCGACGTCGTCGGGCGCCTGGTCGACCGCCGCACGCAGTGCGGTGACGTCGATGCGGCCCTGGCGGTCGACGGGCGTCGTGTCGATGCGTGCGCCCTCGTGGGCGGCGAGCCAGGTGACGGGGTCCAGGAGGGCATGGTGCTCGATGGAGCTGAAGACGACGCGATCGCGTCTCGGGTCGGCGCCACGGCTGGACCAGAACAGGCCCTTGATGGCGAGGTTGTTGGCCTCGGTGCCACCGGAGCAGAACACGACCTCGCTCGGCCGTGCGCCGAGGTTCTCGGCGATGATCTCCCGTGACTCCTCCACCGTCCGTCGCGCGGCGCGCCCGGAGGCGTGCAGGCTCGACGCGTTGCCGGTCCGCGCGAGCTCGGCGGCCAGCACCTCGCGCGCCTCGTCCACCATCGGCGTGGTCGCCGCGTGGTCGAGGTAGACGGTTCGGTGTGCATCGTTCATGACCGTCCCAGCGTAGTCCTGCGCACCTCGCGCCGGTCGTTCACCGGCACGAGGAGCGCCGCATGGACGCTCAGGCGACGCTGGAGCGGTAGCCGGGCACGAGCTCGTCCACGAGGGCGTCGGTGGCGGGCGAGGCACCCACGGGCGAGCCGTGCTCGGCGATCGTGGCGTACATGGCGTCGACGACGGACTCCACGTCACCGTCGGGGTGGGACTCCGCGAGCCAGAGGCGCGAGCGCCACAGCTCCTCGTTGGCCGGCAGGAGGGCCAGGCCACGCTGCAGAGCGGCATCCGCAGCCGCGATGTCTCCGCGAGACGTGGCGGCCTCGGCGAGCGCCTGCACCGTGAGCTCGACGGCGAGGGCGATGTCGAGCTCGGTGCTGAGGGACTCCAGCCAGGCGTAGCGCCGTTCCGGGATGCCCTCGAAGGACGTTCCCTTCACCAGGTCCAGGGCTGCCCTCAGATGGGTCTCTCTGTTCCGACCGTCCGTGGCCGCACGGTTGAGGGCCTCCCGGAAGGCGTCCCAGTCGAGCCGGACCGCGCCGGGGGCGAGACGCCAGACACCGGACTCCTCGAGCAGGGCAGGGCCGCCCTCACCGGTGGCGCCGAGCCAGTCACGCAGCTGCTGCAGCGCGGCGTCCCGCAGCTCAGCGTCCACACCTCTCGGCCACAGCGCCGCGGCGATGCGGTTGACGTGCACTCCCTGCGGATGCAGGGACAGGAGCACGGCGAGCTCGGTGAGCAGGGGCACCCGCTCGGCGTCGACGGGTCCGTCCGCGCGCAGCTGCACCGAGCCCAGGACGTCGATCTCCGCGACGGCACCGGCGGCCACCTCGGCGACGCCGCTCTCGGACTCCAGCACGTCGATCAGCTGGTCGAGCGAGGGTCGCCGACCGCCGGTCGGCGTCTCGAACAGCTCCGCGAGCGCCCGGACGGCGTCGCGGTCGAGCACCTGGGCGGTGACGTCGATCCCCAGGTGGGGAGCGTTGATCCGACCGTCGGACCGCGTGTGCAGGCTCAGGGCCGCGTCCCGGTCCTGTCCGATGACGATCGCCCCGACGCCCACGCTCGGGTCGGCCGCGAGGGCCCGGAGCTGGGCCAGCTCCTCACCGTGCGGGATGCCCGAGCAGACGATGAGGTGGTAGGTCCAGTCCGCCTGAGGTGCCTGACGGCGTGCGTCGCGCACGGTCTCCGCCCCCACCTCGCGACACATCTGTCGCTGGTACCTGGCGGTGTTGGCGAGCGACTCGAGCACGCGGCCGAGATCGTCGCTGCGGCGAACGGTACCCAGACCGACCGAGGAGAGGTCGTCGGCGAAGCCGACGAGGGTCACCCGACGGGCGTCGGCCCAGGGATGCGTGGCGGTCTCGAGCGCCATGCTCATGGCGACACCGCGGGCGACGGAGTCGTCGCCGTCGAGCGCCACCTCACCGGCCTGGGACTCCGGATCGACCATCAGCAGGCTGCCGTCGTCGCGTCGGCCCAGCGTCACGAGCCCGGGAAGCGGGGCCGGTCGGCCACCGGGACGCTCGGGAGGAACGACCTCGCGCGCGAGCGACCAGGTGGTCGGGCGCGGTGCGGACCACCCCTCGGGCGCCGGGCGCCCGGGGTCGGTGTCGAAGGTGATGACGAGGCCCGCATCACCGAACGAGGCACGGGCGGGCGCCGGGACGCCCTGCCCGTCGTCGAGGGAGCCGAGAGCGCGCTCCAACCACCTGACGCCGGAGACGTCGGCCTCGGCGTGCAGCTGACCGCCGGGTGGGGGTGGCGTGGGGGTGGGATCCGTCGGGTCCGGACGCTCTCCCCGACCCACGGCACGGGTGCTCCACCGGGCCGTCCCGGCGCTCGAGGCCCGGTGCCGACGCAGGCCGAGGAACGCACCAGCCAGGGCGAGCCCACCGGCGACGCCGAAGAACGGCTGCCACTCGCTGCGCACGAGCGGGCCGTTGCCGGCCTGCTCCGAGCCGCCTCCGGCCGCCCCACCGGCGGCCTCCGTGGCGCTCTCGCCCTGCTCGGTCGCGTCGGCGGCCCCGGCACCGACGCCCTGCGTCGTGTCCGAGGGAGCGGGCGGGGCGTGCTCGACGACCTTGAGACCGGGGCCCTTGGCGTCGGAGGGCATCTTCATGACCCAGCCCGGGTGGATGAGGTCGGCGTTGGTGAGCTGCCGTCCGTCGGGCTGGGTGACGTTCTTGTTGAGCTCCCAGATCTCCTTGTACCGCAGGCCGTTGCCGAGGTAGCGGTCGGCGATGTCCCACAGCGTGTCGTAGTGACGGCCGTTCGGTGGCTTGACGTCGTAGTACGTGGTGGCCCCGGCATCGACGTCGTGGTCCGTGGCGGCGTGCCGGTCCTCGACCTCGGGCAGGGCGGCCGAGCCGACCCCGATCTGCTGGTCGGAGGGTGCCTCGTCGAAGGAGGCCGCCTGCGGCAGCACGGTGGCGGTGAAGGAGGACTCCGCGACCGACGGCGCCGTGGCGGCCGACGCCGTGCCCATGCCGACCGAGGTGGTGCCGGCCATCAGCACGATGGTGGCCACGATGCGCCGGGCCAGGGCCTGCGTCCCGATCCCACCGCCCGGAACCTGAGGTGCGAGGCCGCGGCGGCGACGTTCGGCCACCGCCTCGACGACCAGGCACACCACGAAGTGCGCCCAGGCGAGCCAGACGACGACGGCGAGCACGCTGAGCACGGTCTCGGTGGTGGTCGGGCGGGTCAACCACTCCATCGACGGCGGTTCACTCGGCCACGGGGTCCCGAACGCGGCCAGCAGGGCGAGGGGGACTCCCGCCACGACCACGACGGTGCCCACGAGCGCCAGGAGGCCCTTGGCCACCTGCGCTCCCCGGCTCGGCACCTGGGTGATGGTCGGCAGCCGTGAGGCGCCCTGGTGATCGGTGGAGGTCGGCATCGGTCTCACCTCGGGGAGGAGTGTGAACGTCGGTCGGGGAACGCGCTACGGGCGAGTCCGACCGGCGTCGCCCCGCCCCTGTGGAGCAGATGCTTCATCGACGAACCCCCGGACATCGCGAGATCAGAACGGTCCCACCATAACGGCGCACCCGGCGGATCGCCCACCTCGTGCCCGGTCCGCGGACCTCGGCTCGTCCAGAGCTCAGAAGACGACGACCGGCGGCTGGTTGGCGGCCTGGACCTCCTGGACGGGGATGACCTGCTGCAGTCGCATCGTGAAACCGTTCCCGAGCTCGCGCATCGGTTCCCCCTGCTCGCCGTAGGTCACCTCCCAGCGGACCTCCACGTCGGCGTAGAACGCGTCGTCGACGTTGTCCGGGATGGGCTCGGTGGCCAGCTCTCGAGCGGAGGCGGACGACCGGGGGAACGTGATGGAACAGGCGTCCTCGGGCTGCTCGTCCGCATCGGCACCCTCGCGGTACGGGGTGTCGGGGGCACACCGGACGCCCTTGATGCCCTCCTGGTTGGGATCGATCGAGACCGACGTCGCCCGGGCCCGCATGACGAACCCGTTCTCCTCGATCTCCATGAACGGCCCGCCGGCCTCCCGATCGGCGAACGGACCCTGGGCCACGATCTGGTTGTTCATCGGGTTGATCCACCGGAAGGTGAAGAACGTCTCCGCGCCGACGACCGGGGTCTGGTTGGGCCGGGTCACCATGAACGGGACCGGCAACCGCGTCGTGTTGTTCACCTGTCGCCACAGGAAGTCCGACAGAGGGTTGCCCTGATAGGTGATGTCGGTGCCCGTCTCGACGAAGACGATCGAGATGTTGATCGTCCGGTCCCGCCCGCCGGAGTAGGTGTCGAAGTCGATGTCGTCCAGGCACCGCATGAGCATGTAGCGCCCGCGGTCGGGGTTGGCGTTGTACGGCCGTTCGATGCTGGCCGGGATCTCTCCGTAGCGGCAGCGCTGCAGCTCCTGACCGGCGAACCGCTCACGGAGGGTCTGGGCGACGCCGTTGGCGAGCAACGAGACGCAGAAGGACCCCATGCCGCTGCCGTTGGCGTAGACGGAGCAGCTGCGCTGGGACGTCTGGATGCTCTCGCGCGCCGTGGCGTCGCTGAACCGCGCCGGTCCCGGGTTGGTGGTATCACCCGTGGCCCGGACCAGGGCACCCGAGCCGACGGTGGCAGAGGCCGGGGCGCTCACCAGGAGGCCGAGCGCCACGACGGCCGCGAACGTCGCCGCGGCCACCGAGCGGGCGGTGCCACGCGTTGCACGTCCGGTGCGCTGCCTCACGACGTCCCCCTGGCGTTGATGGTCTCCACGGCGCTGACATCGTAGCGAGTCCGCAGCGCGCTGGCCACGGAGCCGCCGTCCGTCACTCGGCGCCCGGCTCCGGCTCCGGACAGACCTCGAGGTCGTCCTCGTCGCCGGGATCCTCCTCGTCGCCGGGATCCTCCTCGTCGGGGGGACCGTCCTCGTCCTCGTCCTCCTCGGCCTCGTCGCGAGGGATGCAGGGCTCGAGCGTCGCCGTCGGCACCGCCGTCGGGGCGACCGACGGCGGGGCCCCAGGACTGGGCGGACCGACGGACGGCGGGCCCAGCGTGGAGATCTTGCTGCTGTCCGCCTCGGAGATCCCGCTGACCGGACGCGCCAGCGCCGACCCGGACGAGGAGAGGATCGAGCGCCCGATCATGCTCATCAGGATCGCGTCGGTCTCGACGCGGGCCTCGACCGAGACGGCGGAGTAACCACCGTTGCCGTCGTTCATCCGCACGATGGTGGGCCGGCACCTGACCAGCTGGCTGTCCTGGGCTCGGGCCTGTTGGCAGTAGGCCTGCGCGGCCCTCAGGGCCAGACCGGTCTGCAGGTCGAGCTCGGCGTCGGCCAGGTCGATCGCCTGCGCTCCCGCCCGCGCCGCCTCCTGTGCGTAGGCGATGGCGCGCCCCTTGCCGTTGAGCTGACGGCCGCCGTCGATCACGAGTGCGGCCATCAGGATGATCGCGAGGGAGACGATGACGACGAAGGGAGTGATCGATCCGCGCTCGTCGCGCCGTGCGCGGGGCCGGCTCATCGGTACCCCCGGTACCGATCGAGAGGGCTGGTGAACGTGCGCTCGATCTCCACCGAGCGCAGCGGGAGCGCCGCCAGGTCACTCAGGTCGAGCGTGCATCGCACGGTGACGGAGACGGAGTCGATCGCGAGCGGGTCGTTCGGGTCGGGCAGTCCGAAGGCACCGTTCGTCATCTCGACGGGGCCCACCTCCGCAGTCCCCCGGCACGACCGGGGGGCGTCGCTCATGGCCTGCTGCGCCACGCGCTCGGTGATGCCCGGCACGGCAGCCCGGCTGTTCTGCGCCGTGGCGGCGCGGGTGGCGTCGCGTGCAGCCTGGTCGATGAGGTTCTCGGTCTGCGCGTACCGCCCGAACGCGATCGTGAGCATCATCAGGGCCAGCAGGAACGGGGCGATGATGACAAGCTCGAGGCTGGCGGTGCCACGAGACGCCGGACGCCGCCTCACTCGCCACCCCGCCGGTCACCACGGAACTGCTCCAACGTCGCCGTGGAACGCTGCTGGATCTCGACGTTGCCGCCCACCGGGAGCACGACCGTCCCCACCACGGTCATCGAGACGCGTCCGGACTCCAGGTCGATGGTGCCGTTGGCCTCGACGTCGTTCAGCCGTCCCAGCTTGCTGGCATACCCCTCCGCCAAGGTCTCCGCACCGGACGTGAAGGCCTCGGGATCGGAGTTCGTCCCGGCCAGACGGAGGTAGGAGACGCCCTCGCGGGAGGCCGACTGCGCGGTGTTTCGGGCGTGGAAGTACAGCCCGGCCTGGATGATCGTGAAGATCAGCAGCAGGAAGACCGGCGCGATGATGGAGAACTCCAGAGCGCTCGTCCCGCGCTCTCGTCGCCGCCCCCGGGTGTCCAGCATCGACCTGGTCAGTTGCTGCCGGACTCGATCTTGGAGGCGTTGTCCTCCACGACCCCCTGGATGATCCGGCCGAGCAGCAGCGCCAGCACGACGAGGACGCCGGAGATGATCGCCCACTCGATCGCCGAGGCTCCGAGCTCGCTGCGGCCCTGCCGGCGGGCCTCGTCCGCGCGGGCGCGCACGAACATGATGATCGCCTTGGCGTAGAACAGTTCAGGAGCCACGCTGTTCCCCTCTCAGGTGGGGTGTTTCGGGGGGTGTTCGGACCGGTTCCTCAGGAACCGAGCTGGCTCACCGCAGGGTAGGCCAAGAATACCAAGAACGCGATGCACATCAGCAGTTGTGCCAGAAGCATCGACTGCGACGACTCGCCGGCCGCGCCCTCCACGTCGACCAGCTCCTTGCGCCGCATGCTCTCGGCCCGGGCCATGAGCGAGGTGCGGATGCGAGCGCCCTCGTCGCCGGCGAGCGCGAGCGCCGACGCGAGGTCTCGCAGCTCCTCGACCCCGAGGTCCTGACCGAGCCGCGCGATGCTCTCCCAGGGGGTCCAGCCCATGATGCGAGCGTTGGAGAGCGCCTGGCGCAACCGCACCATCGCCCAGTGGTCGCCGAAGGAGGAGGCCGCCATCAACGCCTCCGGCAGACCACGCCCGCCGGCGAGGTTCATCGCCACGAGGTCGAGGAAGGAACCGACGACGTGCCGGAAGTCGCGACGCCGCTGCTCGGCGTCCCGGCGCAGCTGCAGGTCCGGGAGGACGAAGCCCAGCAGAGCGGCCACGAGGGCGACGATGATCGGGACCCCGACCCCGCTGGCGTAGCCGAGGAGGGTGACGACGGAGGGGAACCAGATGAAGGCGGCGAGGGCGAGCAGCGCCTTGGTGCCGAGGTGGTGCGTCATGCTCCGGTTCATGACCGCCAGGTCGGTACGGGTGCGGCTCAGCTGCCATCCTCGCAGCGTCGCCTCGGACTCCAGGCGGGCACCGATGGACTCCCGGGCGCGGTCGAGACGACCGTCGACGCGCTCCCCCGCCGCACTGCGGGTCAGCCCGGAACGACGGTTGGAGCGATCGAGCCGGGACAACGTGGCCGCGATGCCGGGCTGGGTCCGCGAGAGCAGCAGGACGAGCAGTGCCACACCACTCCCGGCCACGGCACCGGCTGCCAGCTCGGCGATCATGCGTTCGTCCTCGGGGTGCTGCGACCACGGTCGACGAGGAAGCGCTGCGGCTCCTCGACGCCGGAGAGGCGACGCAGCCACAGGACGGCCAGGCCGAACACGGCCAGCACGCCCGCGAGCACGGCCTGGCCCACCAGCGTCCCGTAGGGCTCCATGTACTGCTGGTTGAACAGCACGAGCGCGGCGGCCACGGCCGTGATGACACCGACCACGACCTGGACGCTTCGCCGGGTGCTGCGACGACTCGACTCGACCCGCCGACGCACGTCGAGCTCGTCTCGTGCCGCGGTGGCCAGCGCCGTGAGCACGTCCCTCAGTCCCGGTCCCCGAAGCCGCGAGTTGAGCACCAGGGCGGCCACGACGAGGTCGGCCGACGCGTCGTCGAGGTCGTCGGCGAACTTCATGAGCGCGTCCGGCAGCGGCTCACGGACCCTGAGACGGTCGACGAGCAGGTTCAGCGCGGGCCGGATCGACGGTGCCGCGTTGACCGCGGTCGCGGGGATGGCCTGCTCCAGGCCGACCGCGCCGGCAATGGTGTCGCGCAACGACTCGATCCACGTGGCGAGGCCCTCGGCTCTCACGATCGCTGCACGCTCCTGCCGGACGCCGCCGAAGAGACGGTCCCAGAACGCGACGAGACCGCCGAGCACGACCGCCAGCACCACCCAGCGGGTCACGACGAGGACGACCACGCCGACCAGCAGTCCCACGAGCAGACGCCGTCCACGGCGTGCGGAGGGGACCACCGCGGCCCGACGCGAGCCGCCGGCGACCCGATCGGGCCGCAGGGACTCGCCTCGCAGGGCGAGCAGGAGCAGAGCACCACCGAGTCCCAGCACCGCACCCGCCGTCAGGGCGAGCGGGAGCCGCAGCGACTCGACGATCACGCCCATGCGCCGTGGACCTCGGGGTCGTAGCCGTGGAGCTGCAGCTCATCGACACACGCGATCGGCGCGTGCGGTTGCGCCCGGCCGTCCTGGTCGGGGGCGAACACCTCGCTGGAGAGCACCTGGCCGTCGTGACCGACCACCTCGCGGATGGACTCCACGACGCGCGCCTGGCCGCCTCCTGTCTCGTGGTCGTTGTGCTTGCGCACGAAGACCACGAAGTCCAGGGCCCCCGCGATCAGGAGGGTGGTCGCCTCCAACGGGAGGCGTTCACGACTCTGGATCGCGTACGTGCCGATGCGGTTGAAGACCTCGAGCGAGGAGTTGGCGTGGATCGTGGAGAGGGAGCCGTCGTTGCCCTGGCTCATGGCGTTGAGCATCGTGACGATCTCGTCGCCGAGCACCTCACCGACGATCACGCGCGAGGGGTTCATGCGCAGCGAACGTCGGACCAGCTCGGCCATCGTGACGCCGCCGAGGCCCTCGGAGTTCGGGAGCCGTTCCTCGAAGGAGACGACGTTGGGGTGCAGCTCGGAGTCCTCGCCGAGACCGAGCTCGAGCGCCCGCTCGACGGTGATCAGGCGTTCGGCGGGCTTGATCTCGTTGGCCAGCGCGCGCAGCATCGTGGTCTTGCCGGCGTTGGTCGCCCCGGCGATCATGATGTTCTTGCGCGCTGCGACGGCCGCCTTGAGGAACGAGCCCACCTGACGGGACATGGTGCCGTTGGTCATGAGCTCATCGATGAAGACGCGACCCAGCCGTGCCTTGCGGACCGAGACGGACGGTCGGGCGCAGACGTTCATGACCGCCGAGAGGCGCGACCCGTCCGGCAGGCGGAGATCGAGCTGTGGGTTGGCCGAGTCGAACGGCCGGCTGGACAGTCCGGTGTGGGCCGCCAGCACCTGGATCAGCTCGATGAGCTCCTCGTCGCTCTCGGCGACGTCGGGGTGGCGTTCCTCGCGGCCGTCGCCGTACTGCACGAAGACGTGGTCGTAGCCGTTGATGTCGATGTTCTCGACGTCAGGGTCCTCCAGCAGCGGCTGGAGCCGGCCCACGCCGAACAACGCGGAGTGGATGGCCGTGGCGACCTCTCGCTCCTCGTCCGAGGACAGCGGACGCCGCCCCTCGGCCACCTCGTAGCGGGCGTGGTCCTCGAGCACCTGGACGATCAGGGACCGGGCGTACTCCCGCTCGTCCTCCGCGGACATCGGGGTGACGCCGTTCATCTGGTCACGCCGTCGCTGCTCGTTGAGCCGGTCGGCCACCTGCACGCGCAGGGTCCGGACCAGGTCGTGGTCGGTCATGCGGGCTCCTCCCCGGTCACGAGGTCGGTGTCGACGGCGTCGCTCGCGTAGGGCACGAAACGCGGCTCCACCCGAGCGGCGAGGTCGTCGACGATCGGTTGGGCCGAGCGCACCAGCTGGGTCCGCCCCGGGCTGCCGGCGATCTGACCGAGGAAGAACCCCGCGCCCTTCGGGTCGTGGGCCAGGTGGTGCAGGCCGGCGATCTCGCACTCCGCCTGCTCGAAGGCCTCCGCCACCTCGCGGACGGCCCGCGTCCGCTTGGGCGGCGCGACCACGACGACGTGGACGGACGGTCCGGAGACCCGGCCGAACGTCTCGTTCAACCGGCCGACCCGGTCCCGGGCGTGCACGACGTTGCTCGGGAGGGTGTCGACGAACAGCACGCAGGCCGAGGAGGCCTCGAGCAGGGCGTTCTGCGGCGTGGCGGCGCCGATCCGTCCGAGGTCCGCGACGACGTCACGGCCCGGCAGCTCCGCGAAGAGCTCGCCGAGCTGGGACCACTGCGTGATGCCTCGCGCCTGCTCGGGTGAGCTCGGCCCCAGAAGCACGCGCTGTCCACCGACGATGCTCTGCGAGTGCGAGTCGACCAGGCCGGAGTGCAGGGACTTGCGCCCCGCGGCGACGAGGCTCGAGAGACCGGTCTGGGGGTCGAGCAGTGCTCCGCTGGAGGACGGCATGCGCAACGCCACGTCTCCGCCGGAAGGATCAGCCTCGACGACGACGCTCTCGCGGGGCCACAGAGCGCCGACGAGCAGAGCCGCCGTGCTCACACCCGGCGACCCCTTGGCCGAGGCGAAGGTTAGCAGCGCCACGGCTCACGCCTCACAGGTTCGCGCGACCGACTGCTCGGAGTCGCCGCCGACGAGCGCCGGAGTGACGGCGTTGTCCTCGATGCCCTGCGCCACCGTGGACAGGCACGTGAGGTCGATGGCCACGACGATCGGGATCTCGTCCCCGCTGACGCTGCCCAAGCCGCCCTCCGACGTGTCGCCCACCGAGACGAGCTCGGCGAAGACCTGCTGCCGTCCGGAGTCCCCGCCGCCGACGTTGAGGGCGAGCTGGGCGCCCGGTTGCAGACGCTGGACGAACGGCGAGGCCTCGACCGACAGAGTGAGCTGGGTCTGGTTGGCGGCCACCCCGGACTCCTCGGAGACCATGTCGGGGCTGAGCACCGTCCCGGGCAGCAGCCGCGTCGTGGCGGACTGCCCCACCACGTCGCCGGACTCCTCGGCCGGGACGCCGTTCTGGAAGTCCTCCGGCAGGCTGACGCGGGCCAGGTCGTCCTCGGTGATGGTCGCCCCCTGGGCGACCTCCTGCGAGACCTGGACGAAGAAGGCCCGGTTGCCGGACTGGATCGCGAGGAATCCCGACGCGAGGGCTCCACCGACGATGAGCACGATCGCCAAGGCGATCAGTGCGGGGCGCGACTCCCGGGTGGACGGCAGACGGGAGACTTGCGTCCGCTCCTGCTTGGCCATCGACTCAACCTCTCCTGGACGGTCGAGGGAGGACTCCGCCATTCCCCCGGAACGATGTCGGCGCCACCGTACACGCTGGACGGCCGCCCCGACTGATGTATCGACGTGGCGAGACGGCGCTCACGGCGAGTCGCCCGCCGCTCCCCCGCCGGACTCCTCCTCGCCGGTGCCGTCCGGGCCCGGGGGCACCGGCGACTCCTCCTGCGGGGCCGAGGGTTCCGACCCGTCCGGCGCAGGCGACTCCGCACCGGGCTCGACCGGCGCCGAGGCCGGCGGCTGCTCGCGCTGGCGCTCCTGCTCACGCTGGTTGTCCTGCGTCACCCGGAAGGCGTCGAGCACGGCGAACCCGGCGACGATGACACCGATCACGATGATGCCGACGACGACCGCCGGCCACACCCTCTGGTGCTCGCGCCACGTCCTGCGACTCCCGTGCAGCAGTGCCGAGCGCATCTGCCGCCGACGCATCGCATCGGCCTCGAGGACGTAGCGCTCGGCGTTCGGCGTGTTCTGCATCGCCAAGGTCG
>JBQGDU010000173.1:0-3867 GCA_052039245.1 Aeromicrobium sp.
GGTCTGACCGATGCGCTCGCCGGTGTCGACGTGGTGATCGACGTGGTGTCGACGCAGTCCCAGAAGGCTGCTGAGTCCGAGGTGTTCTTCGGCACCGTCACCCGGCACCTGCTCGAGGCTGAGACGGCGGTCGGCGTGGGCCACCACGTCGCGCTCGGCATCGTCGGGACCGATCGGGTCCGGGCCGGGTACTACGCCGGAAAGCTCCTGCAGGAGCAGCTGGTGGAGGAGGGGCCGGTGCCCTGGACGATCCTGCGGGCGACCCAGTTCCACGAGTTCGCCCAACAGCTTCGCGGAAGGCTGAGCTTCGGACCGTTCGTCGTCGCGCCGGTGATGCGCAGCGAGCCGGTGCTCGCCCGCGAGGTCGCGACACGGCTCGTGCGGCTCGCGACGAACGGTCCGGCCGGTCGAGCCGCCGATCTCGGCGGACCGCAGGAGCTGCGCATGGCCGACATGGTCCGGGCGTACGGTCGACGCATCGGTGACGAGCGTCGCGTCCTGGTGGTGCCACTGCCGGGTGCTCTCGGGCGCGGTCTGCGCAAGGGGTTCCTGGTGACCGGACCGAACGCCGATCACGGCTCGACCACCTTCGACGAGTGGCTAGCCGCCGTGGACCCGGAAGGACGATGATCAACCCGTGGACGACGAGCTGGCACCGTCACTCGGCCAGGCGATCGACGAGCGAGACCGCCTCCTGCGCACCGCCTACCGGCTGCTCGGCACGTGGACCGAGGCCGAGGACGCCGTGCAGGAGACCTATGCGCGGTGGTACCGGATGGGTGAGGCCGAACAGGCGCAGATCGTCAACCCGGCCGCCTGGCTGACCCGTGTGGCCAGCCGAGTGTGTCTCGACGTGCTCGGTTCGGCCCGGATGCGCCGGGAGCACTACGTCGGGCCCTGGGTGCCCGAACCGCGCCCGGAGCCGGCGCAGAGCGGCGATCCCGCTGACCGGGTCACCCTGGACGAGGAGGTGACCTCCGCTGTCATGGTGCTGCTGGAGTCGCTCACTCCCGCAGAGCGGGTGGCATTCGTGCTGCACGACGTCTTCGCCCTGTCCTTCAACGAAGTGGCCGAGGTGGTGGGTCGGACGCCTCAGGCCTGTCGGAAGCTGGCCTCGGCGGCTCGGTCCGACATCCGCGCGGGGACGGTGCGAGAGGCGTCCCCGGACGATCACGATCGAGTGGTCCGGGAGTTCCTGCAGGCCTGTGCCACCGGGGACGTCGCCGCACTGCTCCCGCTGCTCGACCCCGAGGTCACGGTGCACTCGGATGGCGGTGGCGTCGTCCGGGCCGCTCGACATCCGATTCAGGGTGCAGACCGCGTGGCACGCTTCATCCTCGGGCTGCTGGTGAAGGACTCGTCGCTCCTCGCGGGTACGGCGACTGTCGAGGGGCGAACGAGCGTCGTCGTCCGGCGAGACGGTGGGGTCGTGGGGGTCGTGACCTTCGGTGTGGCCGAGCGCATCCGCGACGTGTGGATCGTCGTCAACCCGGAGAAGCTGGCCGGCTGGCGCTGAGCCGCGCCGTCACGGCGTGACGTGCCTGCGCGTGGCCTCCTCGGCCATGCGCTGGACCCGGTCGACGTGCTCGGGCCAGCTCATCGCGTCGGGTAGGTTGGGGGCAGCCGGCCGCAGCCCGGCCGCGCCGTCGATCCGCTCCCGCAGGACGTCGGCGTGGCCGGCATGTCGGTGCGTCTCGGCGATCATGTGCACGAGGATGCGTTGCAGCGTCACGTCGGCGCTCTCCGGCCGCCACCAGGGCACGCGGCCGGGAGCATCGAGTGGAAGTGCCTCGATGGTGGCGTCGGCGTGCGCCCAAGCGCGATCGATCCAGCCGAGAACCTGCTCGGTGCTCTGCTCGGCAGGTACCAGGAAGTCAGCGTGGGGATCGGCGTCGACGTCCGGCGTGGCCTCCGCGAACGGCCGGCCGAAGGTGACCCCGAAGTACTCCACGGCGCACACCGCCACGTGCTGCGTCAGTCCGAGCAGGCTGAGCCCGGTGGGTGTGAGCGGACGCCTGGCGTCCAGCTCGCCCAAGCCGTCGAGCTTCCAGCGCAGGGCGTCACGCCCCTCGTGCAGATAGCCGCTCAGAGTTCGGTGGTGCTCGGCGATCACGTCCATGGGTCGAGCCTGCCACCGAGGACCGACGGCCGACAGGGCGAGGGGTCCGCATCGTGGAAGCGGTCGAGGGGCGGTGCGGTGCCGACCTAGCGTCGAACCCATGAGTCTCCTGAGCCCCGCGCGGACATCGTCAGCACCACCGACGTCGTCACCCGCGCCACCGGTGCAGTGGGGGCCGACGCTGCTCTTCGCCGCAGTGGCCCTCGTCCTGCTGGGGTGGGTCGGGACGCAGCACGGCCTGCAGCAGGCCGTGCTGCTCGCGCTGGGTCTCGGACTCGGGGTGGCGCTGTTCCACGCCCGATTCGGCTTCACGTCCGGCTGGCGGCAGCTCGTCGCCGTGGGCAACGGGTCGGGAGTCCGGGCCCACGCGCTCCTGCTCGGCACGGCCGCCACGCTCGGGCTGTTGGTCCTGGCCACCGGGTCGGGCCTGTTCGGCTCGACCCCGACACCGGCCGGCGGGCCGATCGGTCTCGGGCTGCTGCTCGGCTCCTTCCTGTTCGGGATCGGCATGCAGCTCGGCGGTGCCTGTGCGTCCGGGACGCTCTTCGCCGTCGGGTCGGGACAGAGCGGGATCCTCCTGACACTGGCAGGCTTCATCGTCGGCTCGGTCCTCTACACGTGGCAGTACGACCTGGTCGACGAGCTGCCGGCCTGGCAGCCGGTGATCCTGCAGGACCATGTCGGCTACGGCGGCGCCTGGATCCTCACCATCCTCGCGCTGGTGGGCATCGTCCTGGCCTCGAAGGCGTACCAGGCCCGTCGCAATCCGCCGCCGACCGGCCGACCGCCCAGTGCCGAGGGATGGGCGCGGGTCCTGCGCGGTGCCTGGCCGATGCTGGCGGGGGCGGTCGTCCTCGGCGTGCTGGCCGTCGGCGTGCTGTGGGTCTCCGGCGGCATCTGGGGCATCACGAGCGCCTTCGCGCTCTGGGGCGCCAAGCTGCTCCAGGTCCTCGGCATGCATCCGGAGACCTGGACGTTCTGGCAGCAGCCAGACCAGGCCGCGCAGCTCGCCGGTCCGCTCCTGTCGGACAAGAACACCCTGACGAACCTCGGCATCATCGTCGGAGCCGCGCTCGCCGCCACCGCAGCGGGTGTCTACTCGTTGCGGCACCGGTTCCGCGGACGGGAGGCGATGGCCGCGATTCTCGGCGGCATCCTGCTCGGCATCGGCGCTCGCCTCGCCAACGGATGCAACATCGGTGCCTACCTCGGTGGTATCACCACCGGAAGCCTCTCCGGGTGGATCTGGGGGCTTGTGGCGCTGGCCGGCACCTGGGTGGGCCTGCGGCTGCGACCGCTCTTCGGGCTCGGAGTCCCGAAGGCCGGCGACGGCGTCTGCTGAGCCCGGGACGACGGGCCCGGGCGTGTGATCTCGACGACCCCGGGTCGACACCCCCGGCCCCGCGTCCCGCGACCTGCGGGCCGATCTGCCTAGACTCGATCGAGTGATTCGTTTCGACAAGGTCACCAAGACCTACGCAGGGCAGAAGAGGCCCGCCCTGGAAGGACTCGACCTCGAGATCGAGAAGGGCGAGTTCGTCTTCCTCGTCGGCGCCTCCGGCTCGGGCAAGTCCACGTTCCTGCGGCTCGTCCTGCGGGAGACCCGCCCCAGCACCGGCCGCGTGCACGTCGCCGGCAAGGAGATCAACCGGCTGCCCAGCTGGAAGGTCCCGAAGCTGCGCCGTCAGGTCGGCACCGTCTTCCAGGACTTCCGCCTGCTGCCCAACAAGACCGTCCACGAGAACGTC
>JBQGDU010000174.1:0-3987 GCA_052039245.1 Aeromicrobium sp.
TAGGTCTCGATGACCTCCTCGGTGAGGGGGTCGATGGTCTGGAACTGTCGATCGGACACGTGGTCCTCCAAGATCGGGGGGGTGGACTTCTCCGTCCGTTCTTCACGCTAATCGTGGCCCCGACGCATGCACGTCGGGACGACGAGCGCCCTCGCGCGACCCTGCGAACCAGACTGGTGGCCACGACGCCCACGGACCGCCAGCGCAGGACTCGTCACCGTCCCTCTCCCGCGACGGTGGGGGCGACGCGGTGACGAGACTCACGGTGCCCCGGGTGCCTCGACCGTCTGTCCTGAGGAGTCGTCCCGGGCCCGTCTCGGACCACGCGCGAGGCTCAGAAGGTCGGGCGCATCCGGATGATCTTGCGACGCAGTCGCACAGTGCGGTGGCCCGAGGAGTCCTTGCGGAGCCGGTCCAGCTCCCAGCCCTGGTACTCGGCGGCCTGGGTGAGCATCCGGCAGACCGCGTTGCGCGACTGGGTCCGCGGGATCGCGAGGTTCCAGAACTCGTACTCGACCATCTAGCCCTCCCAGCCGTCCGGTGATGACACGTCGTCCAGGGCCTGGACGATCTCCGCTGGCAGCTCCACGTCCTCGGACGCGAGCGAGATCTTGAGCTGGTCCGCCGTGCGCGCACCGATCAGCATCGACGCGACCGCTGGGCGAGCGGCCAGCCAGGCGAGCGCGACGTGAGCAGGTGCCACGTCGAGCCCCTCGGCCGCGCGGATCACGGCATCGACGACGGCCGTGGACTCAGCGTCCAGGAACGGGTCCATGTACTGCGCCCAGCCCCGGTTCGCGGCGCGGGAGTCCGCCGGGGTGCCGTGCCGATACTTGCCGGTGAGCACGCCGCGCGCCAGGGGAGACCAGGCGATCAGGCCGAGCCCGACGTGCCGGGCGGCCGGCACGACCTCCTCCTCCGGAGACCGATCGAGCATCGAGTACTGCACCTGGGTGCTGACGAACGCCTCGCCGGCCGGCCGCGCCTGCAGCACGGCCTGCGCCCAGGCCGTCTGCCACCCGGTGAAGTTGCTGATGCCCACGTAGCGCACCCGACCGGAGGCCACGGCCTGCTCAAGCGCCGAGGCCGTCTCCTCGAAGGGCGTCTCGTCGTCCCAGCCGTGCATCTGCCACAGGTCGAGATGATCGGTGCCCAGAGCGCGCAGGGAGTCGTCCAGCTGTCGCAGCAGAGCACCGCGGGAGGCATCGACGGTGACGGCGCCGCCCCGCACGCCCACGACGCACTTGCTGGCGAGCACGATCTCGTCTCGGACGCCGAGCTTCTCGACGACATGGCCGAGCACCTGCTCGCCGCGCCCCTCGCCGTAGACGGGGGCGGTGTCGACGAGCGTCCCGCCGGCATCGACGAAGGCCCGGAGCTGCTCCTCGGGACCGAGCTCGTCGCCGTCGAGCCCGAAGGTCATCGTGCCGAGGCCGAGACGGGAGACCTGCAGTCCGGAGTGACCGACGCGACGGTGCTGCATGCGAGAACCCTAGACCGACCACGGTCACGGGGTCGTTAGGCTCGCACGGTGGACGAATTCCTGCGCGCCGTGGTGCTCGGTCTCCTGCAAGGGCTGACCGAGTTCCTGCCCATCTCCAGCAGCGCCCACCTGGCGATCTTCCCCAAGTTCTTCGGCTGGGAGGATCCCGGCGCCGCCTACACCGCCGTGGTGCAGATCGGTACCGAGGTGGCCGTCGTCCTCTACTTCTGGCGCGACATCTGGAAGATCGCCACCGGCTGGCTGCGCGGTCTCGTCTCCGCCGAGGGGCGCCGCGAGCTCGAGTGGCGGATGGGTTGGTTCATCATCATCGGCTCGCTGCCCATCGTCGTCGTCGGGCTGCTGTTCGAGGACTTCATCGACAAGGAGTTCCGCAACCTGTGGGTCATCGGCACGATGCTCGTCGTGCTCGGGCTCGTACTCGGCCTGGCCGAGAGGATCGGGCGCAACGCCCGCCCGATCGAGGAGCTGAGCTGGGGACACGCCGTGCTGCTGGGCGCGGCGCAGGCCGCAGCGGTGATCCCCGGCGTCTCCCGCTCCGGCGCCACCATCAGCATGGGCCTGGCCCTCGGGTACGAGCGCGCCGCGGCCACGCGGTACGCCTTCCTGCTGGCCATCCCGGCCGTCGTCGGCGCTGGGCTCTACAAGCTCAAGGACATCCCCGGCGGTGAGAACGCATACGGCTGGGGCCCGACGATCGTCGGCACCGTCGTCTCCTTCGTCGTCGGTCTCGCGGTCATTCACTGGCTGCTGCAGTACGTCAGCAAGCACTCGTACACGCCCTTCGTCATCTATCGCGTCGCGCTCGGCAGCCTGACGCTCATCCTGGTGGGCACCGGAGTGATCACGGCGTCCGTCGCGGTCGGCTGATTCACTGGCTCCATGAGCCAACGTCCCGTCGCCCTCGTCACCGGTGCCTCCCGCGGCATCGGCCGGTCCATCGCCCTCGACCTCGGACGCACGCACCGCGTCGTGCTCGTGGGGCGAGATGCTGACGCGCTGGAGTCCGTCGCCGCAGGGCTGGACGTCGCCTCGGTGCTCGTGCTGGACGTGGCGGACGAGCACCAGGTGGCCGGGGCGTCCCTCCCGGAGGCGCTCGACGTCCTGGTGCACGCGGCCGGAGTGGTCGGACGGGGAGACGTGGGTGACCTGACCCGTGAGGACTGGCGTCGGGCGTTCGAGGTCAATCTCTTCGGGGTCGCGGACCTCACCGCACGGCTGCTGCCCGCCCTGCGCAGTGCCCGCGGGACCGTCGTGCTGCTGAACTCCGGGGCCGGGCTGTTCTCGACGCCCGGCGGCGGCGTGTACTCGGCCACCAAGTTCGCGCTGCGGACCTTCGGCGACACGCTGCGCGAGGAGGAACGGGAGACCGGAGTGCGGGTCGTCAACGTCCATCCCGGCATCGTCGACACCGACATGGGACGCGGCGCGATGGGCGAGGACGGCCACCCCGAGCGGATGATCCAGCCGGAGACGATCGCTGCCGCGGTCCGGACCGCCGTCGACGCACCGCACGAGGCCCAGTTCGAGACCATCTCGATCCGCCCGACGCGCTCGCCCAAGGGTTGAGTCCCAGATGTGTGAACGTCTGCACCACAGACCCGCCCCGTTGGGTGCTGTGACACCCAAATCTGGAGAGGGGACCGTCGGTTACAGCCAGCCGGACTTCTTGAACCTCGCGTAGATGCCCACGCACAACCCGGCGATGACGGCGAGACAGATCGGGTAGCCGTAGGTCCAGGTCAGCTCGGGCATGTGCTCGAAGTTCATGCCGTAGATGCCGGCGATCGCCGTCGGGACCGCGAAGATCGTGGCACCGGCGGTCAGCTTGCGCATGTCCTCGTTCTGCTGGACGCTCAGCTGCGCCAGGTGTGCGGTCAGGGCGTTGTCCAGCAGGTGCTCGATGGCGTCGATCGACTCCGCGGCCCGGCTCAGGTGGTCGGCGACGTCGCGGAAGTACGGCCGGGCCTGCTCCGGGGTGGCCTCGGCGGCGAACCGCTTGAACGGCTCCTTCAGCGGCTGCACCGCCCGACGGAACTCCAGCGTCTCGCGCTTGAGCCGGTAGATCCGCGAGGAGTCGTTCGTGCGCTCGGGGGAGAAGACGGACGTCTCCACCTCCTCCACGTCCTGCTCCAGCTCGGTGGCGACCTCCTCGTAGTGGTCGACGATCACGTCCAGCACGGCGTGCAGAGCCACCACGGGTCCGTGCGACATCGTCTCGCCGAGCTTCTCGGCCTGCTCCCGCGCAGCGTGCAGCGACGGACCACCGTGCCGCACCGTGAGCAGGTAGTTGCTGCCGACGAACAGGTTCACCTCGCTGGTGGTGATGTCGTCGTCGGCGTAGCCGACGGCGCGGACGCTGAGGAACAGATGGTCGGCGTAACGCTCCACCTTCGGGCGCTGGTGGGCCTCCAGAGCGTCCTCCACGGCGAGCGGATGGAGCGACAACGGCTCCGCCACCGCCGTGAGCTCCGCCTCGTCCGGCG
>JBQGDU010000175.1:0-5620 GCA_052039245.1 Aeromicrobium sp.
TCGAGTCCGACGGCGTGCTGGAGCGGCTGCTATCCACGTCGGCGCAGCTGTCCTACGACCCGGAGAAGGAGGTCGACTCGGACGCCCCGCTGGATCCGCTGAACGACGGCGTTACCCCGGAGTCGAGCACGCTCTACGGCACCGACCTGTGGGAGCGCATGACGCCGGAGCAGCGCGCCACCTTGACGCGCCACGAGGCGGCCAGCGTCGCCAGCATCGGCATCTGGTTCGAGATGCTCCTGCAGCAGATGCTGCTGGAGGACATCTACACCAAGGACTACTCCTCGCCGGAGTTCCAGTTCGCCCTCACCGAGATCGCCGACGAGTGCCGACACTCCATCATGTTCGCCAAGGGTGCCCAGCTCATCGCCGGGCGTAGCTACCTGCCGCACCCCAGTCTGCACCGAGCCGCGCGACTGCTGAAGTGGATCGCCCGCGGCGAGGTGGCCTACACCTCGATCCTCGTCGCCGAGGAGGTCCTCGACGTCATGCAGCGCGACTGGATGCGCGGCGAGACCGTGTCGCCGCAGGTCAAGACGATCTGCAAGATCCACGTCGTCGAGGAGTCGCGCCACATGAAGTTCGCGCGGCACGAGACCCTCGAGGCCATGAAGGGCGCGGGCCGCCTGCGTCGCGAGTCGAGCGCTGCCCACATCGCACTGATCGGCTACTTCATCGTCAAGAGCCTGGTCCGTCCCGAGGTCTACGCCGAAGCCGGTCTGGACGTCGAGGAGGCCCTGGAGGCAGCGCGGACGAACGAGCACCACCATGCGCTGATGCGGCTCAGCTGTGTGCACCTCATGGACTTCCTGTCCGAGGCCGGCCTGCTGACGACCTTCGCGAAGCGGATGTTCCGCCGCGTGCACATGCTCTGATCCTCCATGGCTTTCGCGATCACGCAGAGCTGCTGCGCCGACGCCTCGTGCGTCGAGGTGTGCCCGGTCGACTGCATCCATCCCACGCCGGACGAGCCGGACTTCGGTACCACCGACATCCTCTACGTCGACCCGAGTGCCTGCATCGACTGCGGCGCGTGTGCCGACGCGTGCCCGGCCTCGGCGGTCAAGCCCGTGGAGACGCTGCGCGGCGGCGAGGTGGTCTTCGCCGAGCTCAACGCCGCGTTCTTCGCCGAGCGTCCCGAGCGTGAGGTGGCCAAGCAGCAGACCCACGCTCGGGTGCGCCCCGGCGTCCCCAGCGGGTTGCGAGTCGCCGTCGTCGGCACCGGGCCGGCGGCCACCTACGCGGCCCGCGAGGTGCTGGCCGCCAGCGACGCCGAGGTCAGCTTCGTCGACCGGTTGCCCGCGGTGGGTGGCCTGCTGCGGGCAGGGGTGGCGCCCGATCACGCCGACACCAAGAAGGTCGGTGAGACGTTCCGCTGGACGTACGCCCACCCGCGGGTGCGGATGTTCATGAACGTCGAGGTGGGGCGTCACGTCACGCACGAGGAGCTGCTCGAGCACCACGACGCCGTCATCTACGGCGTGGGTGCTCCGGACGACCGGCTGCCCGGCATCGAGGGCCAGGGCCTGCCCGGCGTGCACGGGGCCACGTCGGTCGTGTCCTGGTACAACGGCGACCCCGAGGTGGAGCCGACCCGGATCGAGGTGCGTGGCTCCCGGGTCTTCCTGATCGGCAACGGCAACGTCGCGCTCGACATCGCCCGCATCCTCCTGGGCGACCCCGACCGGCTCGCCGGTACCGAGATCGCCGACCATGCCCTGGCCGCCCTGCGCGAGGCCGACGTGCGCGAGGTGGTCCTGCTCGGGCGGCGAGGGCCCGAGCACGCCGCCTTCACCCGGCCGGAGCTGCGCACGCTGCCCGCCGACATCGAGCTGCTCGTCGAGGACGACCCCGCCACGGCCGCCGTGCTCGATGCGGCCCGCTCCGAGCCACGACTCTCCAGCAACGCCGCCGTCCTGTCCGACGTCCCTCGCGTCCGCAGCGACTGGGCCACCGGGCCGCTGCCGGGTCGCCGTCTCGTGATGGCCTTCGGCCGCAGCGTCGTGCGTGCGGAGGGCGACGAGCACCTCGCGTCCTTGGTGCTGGCCGGTCCGGACGGCGAGATGCAGGCGCCCGCCGAGTTGCTGGTCTGCTCCACGGGTCGTCAGGGGAGAGCCGTTCCCGGCTTGCCGTTCGACGTCGACCGTGGGCTCATCCCACACAGCGAGGGGCGCGTGCTCGATCCCGAGACCGGACACCCGGTCGCCGGCGCCTACGTCGTCGGTTGGGCCAAGCGCGGCGCGCGCGGTGGCATCGGTGCCAATCGCGCGTGCGCCGGCGAGACGGTCACGTCGCTGTTCGCCGACGCCGCCGACGGTGTCCTGACGTCGCCTCGGCGGACCGCTCGGGCGTTCGGTTCGCTGGTCTCCGCCCGACAGCCACGTCTGGTGCGTGGCAAGGGCGTCAGTGCGATCGAGGACGCCGAGCAGAGGGCCGGCCGTGCCGGTGGACGTCCCCGCGTCAAGATCACGACGGTCGAGGAGCTGCTTGCCGCCGCCGGGCGGCGCTGAGGCTCGGATCGGCGCCCTGTGGTGTGCCTCACCCGGGGCGCGCGAGTCAGGCACGCCTTCTTTAGGGTAGCCTTCCCTGCGTGATTCTTCGACGTCTCGCGGCGGTCGCCGCGCTCTCGCTCGCCCTGCCGCTGGCCGCCTGTGGTGGATCCGACGACGCCGAGTCCGGCGCGTGGACGTACACGGACGACCGCGGCACGGAGATCGACCTCGATGCTCTCCCCGAGCGCATCGTCGCTCAGTCGTCGGTCGCGGCGGCACTGACCGACCTCGGACTCGGCGACCGCATCGTCGGCGTCTTCGGACCTCTCGAGGGGCCGGACGGCGGTGTGGATGCCCAGGCCGAGGGTCTCGACGTCGACGCCGTCGAGGACGTCACCGGCGGTGGCGACTACGGGGACGTCGACCTGGAGAAGCTGGCCGGACTCGACCCGGACCTGATCGTCACCAGCATGTACCTGGAGCCGCAGCTCTGGTACATCAACGAGGACGTCGAGAAGAAGCTGCAGGACTCCTACGACATCGCCGTCATCAACTTCGAGGGCGAGACGCTGCCCGGCATCTTCGACAACACCGAGCGGCTCGCCTCCGCGCTCGGCGCCGACGACGCCGACTTCGAGGAGGGGCGGGCGGCCTTCGACGAGGCCGGACAGGCCCTGCAGGACGCGGTCTCCGCTGCCGGCGACCCGACGTTCGAGGCCGTCGCTCCGGACACCGACATCATGTACATCTCCAACCCCGACGCGAACCCGGACCTGAAGTACTACCGCGACGACCTCGGCCTCGACATCATCACGCCCGACCCGAAGGACCTCGACGAGGGCGACTACTGGCGCTCGGTCAGCTGGGAGAACGCCGACGTCTACGACGCCGACGTCGCCATCTGGGACGCGCGTGGCGGCCAGGCGTCGTTGGACGCGCTCAAGGACCAGCCGGTCTGGAACAAGGTGACGGCCGCCGCCGACGACCACTACGTGCCGTGGAACTCGGTGGCTCCACCGAGCCCTCAGGGCTACGCCAGGGTCGTCGAGCAGTTCACGAAGGACCTCGACGCGCTCGGCCTCGGCTGAGCCGGACGTCCCGCGGTCCGCGAGCCGCCACCACACCCACCATCGACCACGACCCGAAGGACACCCCATGCTCGGACGCGCTCTGCCCACCGCGCTCGCCCTCGCACTCACTGCCACCCTCGCCGCCTGCGGCGGCTCCGACGACTCCGCCTCCGGCGAGTGGAGCTTCACCGACGACATCGGCACCGAGATCAACCGCGACGCCGTGCCCGAACGGATCGTCGCGCACAAGGACAGCGCGGCCGCCCTCGCCGACCTGGGCCTGGGGGACAGGATCGTCGGCGTCTTCGGCGCCCCGGCGCCGGCGGAGGAGGACCTCGCGCTCGACTCTCCGAACCTCGACGTCGATGAGGTCGAGGACGTCACCGGCGGTGGCGACTACGGGGACATCGACCTGGAGAAGCTCAGCGGCCTCGAGCCCGACCTGCTCGTCACCACGACCTTCGGCGACGGCGCGCTCTGGTACATCAACGACGACGTGAAGGCCAAGCTCGAGGGCACCTACGACGTCGCCGCGATCAATCTCGAGGACCAGAGCGTCGATGACGTGATCGGCAACAGCGAGCGGCTCGCCGAGGCGCTCGGTGCGGACGACTCCTCGTTCGCCGAGGGTCGTGAGGCGCTCGACGCGGCTCGCGCGCGCGTGGAGGACGTGGTGGCCGAGGCAGGCGATCCGAAGATCCTCGCCGTCGCACCGGGCGACGACCTCCTGTACGTCGCCAACACCCCGGCCTACGCCGACCTGGCGTACCTGCGTGACGAGGTCGGGTTGGACCTGATCACCCCGGAGGAGTCCGACCTGGACGACGGCGGGTACTGGCACAACCTCAGCTGGGAGAACGCCGACTTCTACGACGACGCCGAGGTGGTCATGTGGGACTCCCGAGGGGGACAGGCCAACGTCGACCTCCTGAAGAGCCAGCCCGTCTGGGAGAAGGTGTCCGCGGCGCAGGACGACGCCTACGTGCCGTGGCGGGTCGAGGTGGCCCCCAGCGCCCAGGGCTACGCGACGCTCCTGGACCGGTTCGCCGACGACTTCGAGGAGCTCCAGTGACCCCGCGGTCCCCCCGCGCTCGGGCCGGGGTGCTCGTCGGGGCCGCCGCTCTCGTGCTCGCGGCGTGCGGCGGGTCCGGCGGGCAGGACGCCGAAGAATGGACGTACACCGACGACCGGGGCGAGGAGATCTCGCTCGCCGCCGCGCCCGAGCGACTCGTCGTGCAGTCGACGCTCGCCGCCGGGCTCGCGGACTACGGGGTCGATGCCGACGCCACCTTCGGACCGCTGCGCGACAGCGACGGAGAGCCGTCGCTGCAGGTGGAGGGTCTGGACCTCGACTCCGTCGAGGACGTGAGCGGTGACGGCGAGCTCGGAGGATTCGCCTTCGAGAAGCTGGCCGACGTCGAGCCGGACCTCATCGTCTCCAACATGTACGTCCCGCCAGAGCTCTGGTACCTCCCTGCCGACCAGGAGGAGAAGGCCGAGAAGCTCGCCCCGACCCTCGGCCTGGACTTCTCGGAGTCGACGTTGCCGGAGCTGCTGGAGCGGGTGGAGTCCCTGGCCGAGGCGCTGGGCGCAGACCTGGAGTCCGAGCAGGTCGTGCAGGGCCAGGAAGCCTTCGACGAGGCCTCCGAGCGGCTGCGGGAGATCGGCCGTGGCCTGCAGGGCCAGCAGATCCTGTTCGCCTCGGCGACCCCGGAGCTGCTGTACCTGGCCGGGCCGGGCGCCTTCGCCGACGTCGACCACTACCGCTCCCTCGGTCTGCCGATCGTGGAGGTCGAGGCCTCCGAGGGAGGCCCGTGGGAGGAGCTGAGCTGGGAGAACGCGGACAAGTACGACGCCGACATCGTCGTGTGGGACTCCCGCATGACGGACTCCTTGCGCGAGTCCTCCGAGGACCAGCCCGCCTTCCGCACCCTGGCGGCCGCCCAGAACGACGCGTTCGTCGACTGGGACGCCGTGACACCGCCCAGCCCCGCCGGCTACGCCCGCGTGATGGAGCGACTGGCGGACGCGCTCGAGCCGTACGTGGAGTGAGGCGTG
>JBQGDU010000176.1:0-2253 GCA_052039245.1 Aeromicrobium sp.
CGGCCTGGACCTCGTGGGCCGGGCCGCCGCCGACACGTTGCTCTGGCGACGAGACGTCGCGACCCTCGACGGTCAGGGTCCCCGGTGAGGATCAGCGAGGTCAGCATCCGGCCGAACCCGAACCCGAACCCGAACCCGAACCCGAGGTCAAGGACGGGTCGGAGACGGAGCCGAAGGAGACGCCACCGGAGGATGAGGTCGCATCGACCGACGAGCAGGACCCCCCTGCGCCGACTGGACGTTGATCGACACGTCACCGTTCACCCCTTCCGAGACCGCCAGACGGTCGAGGCGCCTGCTCCGAGCAGTGCCACGGCCACGACGATGCCGAGCAGGCCGATCGGTGACCCGGCCGACGGCAGGGTCCCGAGGGACTGGTCCGCGTCCTGTCCGGACCCACGATCGTCCGGGTCCGGAGGCGTCGGTTCGGGCTGGGGGGACGGCTCCGGGTCGGGAGACGGCTCGGGCTCCGGCTGAGGCAGCGCGCGGTTCGTGATCGCGCACCGCACGTCCGCGCCGGCGGGCAGCTCGAACGTCCCGACCTCGGAGAGGGTGACCTCCTCCGGGAGGTTCGTCGCCTCGTCGGCGCGATCGTCACACGTCACGGCAGCCTCGTAGCGAGCCAGGTCGGTCGCTCCGGCGCCGACCTCGTCCAGGCCGTAGGAGGCATCGGCGAGAAGCCGCAGGGACCCGGTGGTTCCAGAACCGTCGACGATCCCCTCGCCCGTGCCGCGCGTCGTCGGGTCGCCGACGGCGGGGATGGCGTCGCCGTCGGCGTCCGTCGCCTGGACGGTGAACTGGTCGTCTGCGTTGCCGCGGTGGCCGTCGAGCTGCTTGACGACCTCGAGCCGCGGGTCGGCGAAGCGCACCTCGGCGGGTTCCCGAGGAGGGACGATGTTGGTCTCGTCGATGTTGTCCGAGCCGTTGGCATACGTGCCCTCCTCCTCGGAGGTGACATCGACGGAGAAGGTGCAGGAGGCCGCACCGGCGTCGAGGTCGCCGGTGAACGCGAGTGCGTCGCGCCCCCCGGGTCTCGTCAGCTGGAACGTCGCGTCGGCGCACGTGCTCTCGAACGCGGGGTCGTCGGCGAGCTGCAGGCCCCGGACGAGAGTGTCGGTGAACCGCAGGCCCCTCTTGGCCGCCAGATCGGCGGTGTTGTCGATCGTGAACGTCAGCCGGGTCTCCTGACCGGTGCCGAGCAACGTCGTGGAGAAGTCCTTGCGCAGATGCGGAGTGACGTCGACGATGCGCAGGTTGTCGAGAGCCGCGTCGTTCCCCGCACCGCTGCCGTTGGCGTTGCGGACCACGACGCGGATGTCGCCGCCGGGATGCTGGAACGCACCGTTGCCGTAGAACGTGCCGACGGAGACATCGACGGTGCTGCCGGTGGGCCGGGGGGAGGGTGCCGTCACGGTCTGATCGATGAGTGCACAGGTGTCGACGGTGGTGCCGATCTGTTCCTCGACGCCGTTCGCGGCCTCGAGGAAGAAGTTGTAACGAGGGCCGCTGACGTGGCAGTTGAGAGCCGCGGTGTCGACGCTGAACGTCAGGTAACGGTCGGCGAGACTCTCAGGGAGGCTGATCGGGCTGCTTCGCAGCTGCACCCGGTCGGCGCCAGGGTTCGCGCCGTCGGTGTAGGCACTGACGACATGATTGCCCTCCGGGTCCGTGGCTCCGTCGTGGGACCCGAGGGCCCAGGCGAGCTGGCGCAGCCGCTCGTAGGCGTGCAAGTTGCTGGACGCCTGCTTCAGGTTGCATCCGGTGCGCGGGAGGTCGGAGTCTGGGGACGACCACTGCAGGATGATGCCGTTGCAGGCGACGGTCCAGGGGGTGTCGGCGGTGTACGTGGTGCCCTGAGCTCCTGTGTAGGTAGTCAGCGAGAGGGGGGTCGCGGCGGTGCCGTTCTCGAACCCCTCCTCGAAGAGGACGACGGGTTCGGGGGACACGGCCGGTGCGTCGGCCTCGACGAGCGGCGCCGCGAAGGCGGCGGGGGCGAGGGCGAGGGCGAGGATGGGCAGTCCTGCCGCGAGCCGACGGAGGGTCGTTCGGCGTGCGGTCGTGTGGTGGGGGGTCATGAGGACCTCTCGGGATCTCGGCATCACAGGACGGGCCCCGTGCGGGGGCCTCCGTGCAGAAGGAGCGTGGGCGTGCTGATTCATGACGCGGTCGTCCACGACGATGTCGTCGTGGACGTGCCCGGACGGCACGTAGGGTCGAGGCATGACGAACCTGCTGGGCGAGCCGCCCGAGACC
>JBQGDU010000177.1:0-3654 GCA_052039245.1 Aeromicrobium sp.
CACAGGCCGACCTCAGCCGCCGACTACGCTGCAGACCATGGATCTTCCGGTGATGCCACCGCTGCGCCCCATGCTCGCCAAGTCGGTCAAGGGTGTCCCGGCGGCCGACTCCGTCGAGGGCGGACTCACCTATGAGCCCAAGTGGGACGGCTTCCGGGCGATCGTCTTCCGCGACGGGGACGAGGTGGTCATCGCCAGCCGCTCCACCAAGGAGCTGGGTCGGTACTTCCCCGACGTCGAGGCAGCCGTCCGGGCCCAGCTGCCCGAGCGTTGTGTCGTCGACGCGGAGATCGTCACGATCGTGGGCGACCGTCTGGACTTCGACACGCTGTCCCAACGCATCCATCCGGCCGCCTCACGGGTCGACCTGCTCGCGAAGGAGACACCCGCCAGCCTCGTGGTCTTCGACCTGCTCGCCCTCGGCGACGAGTCCTACCTCGAGCGTCCGCTCTCCGAACGGCGCGCTGCGCTCGAGCGAGTGCTGGCGCACGCCCACGCCCCGGTGCACTTGACGCGGGTCACGCGCGACGCGGAGGAAGCCGAGCGATGGTTCCACCGGTTCGAGGGGGCCGGGCTGGACGGCGTCGTCGCGAAGAGACTGGACGGCGCGTACGCGCCCAACGGCCGGACCATGCTCAAGGTGAAGCATGCCCGCACGGCGGACGTCGTCGTGGCGGGGTACCGGCTGCACAAGACCTCCACCGAGGAGAAGCCTCTCCTCGGGTCGATGCTGCTCGGTCTCTACGCCGACGACGGCAGGCTGCAGCACGTCGGCGTGTGCGCGTCCTTCGGCGCGGCACGCCGTGCCGAGCTCGTCGAGGAGCTGGAGCCGCTGCGCGTGGCGAGCTCCGAGCACCCCTGGGGTGCGTGGCAGGACGAGGCCGCGCACGCCGATGGTCGGCTCCCGGGTGGCCAGAGCCGTTGGAGCGGCACCAAGGACCTCTCGTTCGTGCCGCTGGCACCGGAGCGCGTCGCCGAGGTCGGGTACGAGCACATGGAGGGCGCCGGTGACGGAGCCCGGTTCCGTCACACGGCGCAGTTCAAGCGCTGGCGCCCCGACCGAGAGCCCGCCTCCTGCACCTACGAGCAGCTCGAGGAGGTCGTCCGGTACGACCTCGCCGACGTCCTCGGCCGATGAGCAAGCTGGACGACGCGGGGCGCGTCGAGCCCGCCGACCGGGCCGCCTGGGCCGCCTGGCTGGCCCGCCACCACACGTCGAGCGACGGGACCTGGGTCAGGCTCGACGACCGCAAGGCGCCCGGCGCCGACGCGCACTCCTACGAGAACGCGGTGTGCGAGGCGCTGTGCTGGGGCTGGATCGACGGGCAGACCCGCCGGGCCGGTGACGCGAGCCTGATCTGGTTCTCACCGCGACGCCCGGGCAGTGGGTGGGCAGCCACGAACAAGGCGAGGATCGAGCGACTCCTGGACCAGGGGCGGATGCAACCGTCCGGACTCGCGATGATCCAGCGTGCCCAGGCGGACGGGTCCTGGTCGGTGCTCGACGGCCCGGAGGCGGGCGTCGAACCCCCAGGCCTCGCCGCAGCGCTGGATGCCGACCCGGCAGCACGCGCGTACTGGGACGGACTGCCGCCCAGTGCGCGCAAGTACGCGCTCACGCAGATCGCGCTCGCCAAGCGCGATGCGACCCGGACGTCCCGCATCGCGGACGTCGTCTCGCGCTGCGCCCGCCAGGAGCGCCCCGACCGCTGAGTCCGGTTCGGCTCGACCTCAGTCCGAGCCGAGCCGCCGGAGCTGCTCGATGAGTGCCTCCGTCGGCACCAGCTCGTCGCCGGTGACGAGCTCGCCACGGATGTCCTCGGTGAGCGTCTCCACACCGTCCTCGCCGAGGTTCTTCACCTCGTCGTGGAGCAGCTCCATGCGTGCGTCGAGGGCGTGGGCGGAGTCGGCGGCCTCGCGCAGGCGCTCCTGCAGGTCGTCCGGGACGAGTCCGCGGTACTTGTAGTGGATCTTGTGCTCCAGGCTCGCCCAGAAGTCCATCGCGATAGTCCGGAACTGCACCTCCACGGTCACGGGGACGGCGCCATCGGAGAGGTACACGGGCACCTCGAGCAGCGTGTGCAGGCTGCGGTAACCGTTCGCCTTCGGCGTCGCGATGTAGTCACGGACGTCGACCACCTCGAGGTCGGCCTGGTTGGTCAGCAGCTCGAAGACCTTGTGGACGTCGGAGACGAAGCTGCACGTCACGCGCACGCCGGCGATGTCGGTGATCGTCTCGCGCATCGAGGCGAAGGTCGGCTCGGTGCCCTTGCGCTGCATCTTCTCTGCGAGGCTGTCCGGTGACTTCAGGCGCGACGTGACGTTCTCGATCGGGTTGGTCTCGTGCATGAGAGCGAACTCGTCGCGCAGGATGGTCAGCTTGGTCACCACCTCCTCCATGCCGAAACGGTGGCGCATCATGAAGCGCGTGAAGTCCTGACGGAGGGTCCGGAGGTCACCGATCCGCAGCACGGCGTCGTCATCGGTGAGGTCGGGCCTCGCGGGGTGGTGGGGCTCCACGTCGCTCAGCCTACGTGGGCTCCGGGTCGGCCCTCGCCTTGCTGGGCTGCACCCGCTTCGGTTCGCCCGGCATCTTCGGGTACTCCGGGGGATACGGCATGTCGTCGAGACCACGCTCGAGGTCCGTGCGCCAGAGATCGAGGAATGGCTCCAGGTCGTGCTCGACGTCGTCCATGGCGGCCCAGGCGTCCCCGTCGGTGGCCAGCAGGTCGGGGACGGTGCGGAGCGTGCAGGCCATCGGGTCCTCCACCTCGGCCAGCGCGTCCCAGGACAGGGGAGTGGAGACAGGAGCGCCCTGCTTCGGGCGCAGGCTGTAGGCCGACGCGATGGTGCGGTCCCGGCAGTTCTGGTTGAAGTCGACGAAGACGTTGTCCCCTCTCTCCTCCTTCCACCAGGCGGTCGTGACGCCGTCGACGCGCCGCTCGAGCTCGCGGCCGAACGCGATGGCCGCGTGCCGGACGTCGGTGAACGTCCAGCGGGGAGCGATGCGGACGTAGACGTGGACGCCGTTCTTCCCGCTCGTCTTGCAGTAGCCGACGACACCCATCTCCTCCAGGAGCGCGCGGGTGTCCGCAGCGACGCGGACGGCGTCGCGGAAGGTCGTGCCGCCGTGCGGGTCGAGGTCGATGCGCAGCTCGTCCGGCCGGTCCGGATCGGTGGCGCGCACCGGCCAGGGGTGGAAGGTGATGGTCCCCATCTGGGCGGCCCAGGCGACGACGGCGACGTGGTCGGGGCACAGCTCGTCGGCGGTGCGACCGGAGGGGAAGTGGACCCGCACCGAACGAGCCCAGTCGGGCATGCCGCGCATGAGTCGCTTCTGGTAGAACGCGTCGCCCTGCGGCCCCCGTCCATGAGTGGCGTCGCGGGCGGTGAGCGTCATCCCGGGGTGGACACCCTTGGGCCAGCGCTCGAGCGAGGTGGGCCGGTCGCGCAGCGCCCGGACGATGCCGGCGGACACCGCGACGTAGTACTCGACGACGTGGAGCTTGGTGACCTCCGGGCCGTGCTCGGTGGCCGGGAAGATGACTCGATCCGGGCTGGAGACCCGCACGGCGCGCCCTCCCGCGTCGACCTCGACCGCGGACGCCTTCGCCATGACCTCACCCTAGGCCCGGAGGGACGAGGCGCGATGCA
>JBQGDU010000178.1:0-11286 GCA_052039245.1 Aeromicrobium sp.
AGGACACCTGATGCTCGCTGGACTGCCCGCCGAAGATGTCGGCCAGACGCTGTCGTCCCGCAGGACCGGAGGTGGAGGGGCTCATCGCCGAGCACTGTATCGGCTTCGGCACAATGGCAGCATGCGTGGACCGGACCTCTCTCCCTCGACCATCGCCGTCGGAGCGGGTGTGCTGGCGAGCTCGGTGGGCCTGGACAAGCCGTTCACCAAGACCGTCTTCTCCGCCGGCGGCCTGCCGCAGGTGCCGCACGTGACCATCCGCCCCGGTCAGTGGGACCACGACCGCGACAAGGTTGTCGCGCGCGTCCGTGCCCTCGGTCTCCCGGTCTTCGTCAAGCCGGCGCGGGCCGGCTCGAGCTCCGGGGTCACGAGGGTCGACGACGAGGCGTTCCTCGGCGATGCCGTGGAGGCGGCTGCGAAGCTCGATCCCAAGGTGATCGTCGAGGCGGCGGCACGCGGCAAGCGCGAGCTCGAGGTCGGTGTGATCCAGCAGCCCGACGGCTCGGCGATGGCGAGCGTCGTCGGTGAGGTCGTGCAGGAGGCCGACGCCGGGCACGAGTTCTACGACTTCGAGGCCAAGTACCTCGACGGCACGAGCAGCAACGTCGTGCCGGCCGACGTCAGTGCCACGGTCGCCGAGCAGGTGCGCACGTACGCCGTGCAGGCGTTCACCGCCCTCGGGGTCGAGGGCCTCGCCCGCGTCGACTTCTTCCTGACCGACGACGGTCTCGTCATCAACGAGATCAACACGATGCCCGGGTTCACGTCGACGTCGATGTTCCCGGTCCTGTGGGAGGCCAGTGGTGTCCCGTACGCAGAGCTCGTGGCCCGGTTGCTCGACCTCGCGAGCGACCGGCCGGTCGGTCTGCGCTGAGCACGCGACTCACACGCAGGGCTGCACCGCGGGTACGTGCTTGACGATCGAGGGCGCGAGGTCGACGAGGGCGTCGGCGGACGGCTGGACCTCCAGGGGGACGTCGACGCTCACGAACGCTTCTCGTCCGATCGTGGTGAAGCGGCGACCGTCGGCGATCTCCTCCTCGACCCAACCGATCTCCTCCCCCTCGGAGCAGGGTGAGGAGGGGGTGAGCGCCTCCGGCGCCTCCACGCCGCAGCGCAGCACGATCGGGACCTCGCCCCACGCGGCGGCGGGGACGTCCTGGGCGACCTCACGCCGCTCCTGGCGCGCCACGTCGGCCGGGAGGTCGGCCAGGAGCATGTCGCACAGCTCCTGGCTGCCGTCCTCCCGTGGGTAGGCGTCGACGAGCACGCCCGAGCTGCAGGCGCTGAGCGCCAGCGCGAGCGCGACGGTTCCGGCAGTGGCCCGCAGCGTCAGATACGGACGATCGGGCAGGTCAGAGTCCGGGTGATGCCCGTAACCGCCTGGCTCGAGGAGACGACGAGGGTGCACAGCTCGTCCATGCTCGGTCCCTCGACGCGCGCGATGACGTCGTAGGGGCCGGTGACATCCTCCGAGAGCGTGACGCCGCTGATCGCCGCGATCTCCTCCGCGACCTCCGCGGCCTTGCCGACCTCGGTCTGGACGAGGATGTATGCCTGGACCGTCATGCGACCTCCTGCTCGAGAACCTCGGGACACGCTACTAGAGCGTGTCTTTCAGCTCAGCGGCACGTCCGAACGCCCCGCATCCTGCCTGACGTCGTTGTCGGTGCTCGCAAGACGACCCGGTACGGCATCGCGCCTGCGCCTCGACAGGCAGGCGCGGATGGCGACCGGCCCGCGCCACCGGGTGGGAAGACACGCCCGAGACGCGACCGGGAGGACGCGCCCGGCTGCGCGAGAATGGACCCATGGACGGATCGGACGGTCAGACCCTCGCCGACGTCGGCGAGTTCGGCCTCATCGACCTCGTGCGTGAGCAGGCCGGCGTCAACGACCGGGTGCTGGTCGGCCCCGGCGACGACGCCGCGCACCTCGACACCCGCACCGGGAAGGTCCTCGTCTCCACCGACCTGCTGGTCGAAGGACGGCACTTCCGGCGGGACTGGGCGACGGCGGAGCAGATCGGCCGGCGCGCCGCGGCCAGCAACCTGTCCGACATCAACGCCATGGGCGGTGTGGCGACGGCCCTGACCGTCGGTCTCGCGGCGCCGTCGAGCCTGCCCGTGCAGTGGGTCGTCGACCTCGCCAAGGGATTCGAGGCCGAGGCGGCGCTCGTCGGCGCCCACGTCGTCGGAGGTGACATGACCGACGCCGACCAGATCGTCGTCGCCGTCACGGCGCTGGGAGAGGCCGAGACCCCCGTCCGACGTTCGGGGGCGGCCCCCGGGGACGTCATCGCCCTCGCCGGCCGGCTGGGCTGGGCCGGAGCCGGCCTCGCGGCGCTGAGCCGAGGCTTCCGGTCGCCGCGCAGCGTGGTGGAGGCCCACCTCCTGCCACAGCCCCCGTACGCAGCGGGACCCGCGGCGGCGGCCGCCGGCGCCACCTCCATGATCGACGTCAGCGACGGCCTGCTGGCCGACCTCTGGCACCTCGCCCGCGCCGGCGAGGTGGTCATCGACGTCGACACGGACGCGCTCGAGGTGGCGGATCCCGTCGAGACCGTGGCTGGTGCGCTGGGGCGTGAGGCCCTGGAGTTCGTGCTCGGCGGCGGGGAGGACTTCGCACTCGTCGCGTCGTTCCCCGCGGATGCCACGCTGCCGGGCGGCTGGAGCGTCATCGGGTCGGTGTACGAGGCGGACGGAGACGCCTTCGGGGTGCTGGTCGACGGCGAGGTGCACGAGGGTCCAGAGGGCCACGCGCACTGGGGCTGAACAGCGGGACACGAACGACCGGCACCCACGGCAAAGAAGTTGCCGCGATGGAAACTTCTCGATATGGTTTCCGGTATGGAAAGCAATCGAGGCGACGCCGGACGCGAGTCCGCACGGAACGATCTCGAGGCCGTGGAGCAGGTCCAGCGCGCTGTGCGTGACACGCCCTGGCCCGCCTGGCTCTATCCGGTCAACGCCCTGCTGCTCGGGCTGATCGCGCTCGCCCTGCTGCTGGACGGCTGGGCGCGCCTGGCGGTCGTCGTGGTCCTGGGCATCACCACGGCGGCGGTCAACGCCGCCGTGGGCCGACGCATCGGAGCGCCGTGGGTGGTGCCGACCAGCCGGGCGTTCCAGATCGGCCTCGGTGTGTCCGTCTGCGGCCTGGTCGCGGCGTTCCTCGTCGCCGACCTGGGCGGGTCCTGGGGCCGACCCTGGATGGTCGTGGTGCTGGCCGTCGTCGTGACCGCCGGGTACCTGCTCGGTGCCGTCCCGCGCATGCGGAGCGCGAGGCGTTGACCGACGACCTCGACCCCGTCATCCATCCGAGCCACCGGCTCCGGATCTGCGCCATGCTGATGGTGGGTGGGTCGCTGGAGCTGTCGGTGGTCAAGGAGCATCTGGAGCTCAGTGCCTCCGCGCTCAGCAAGCAGGTGGCCGCACTCGTCGAGGCCGGCTACGTGAGACAGGAGCGTCCGGGGGAGGACTCCCGCCGCGTGTGGCTGTCGCTCACCACGCAGGGCCGACAGGCTTATCGACGACACGTCGCGGCGCTGAGGGCGATCGTGGACTCCGACGAGGCATGACGGGCCCGCTCGTCCTCCGCCCGTCAGGGACTCACGAGGTGGTGATGCGCGCGAAGGGGCGAGCGTCCTCCAGCTCGTAGGCGAGCTCCAGCAGCGTCCGCTCGTCGCCGTGGAAGGCCGACAGATGTACTCCCAGCGGGAGCCCCGTGGCCGTGGTGGCCAGCGGCAGGGAGATGCCGGGAGCGCCGCTGGCGTTGTGCAGCGGCGTGTACGAGACGTAGCTGATCAGCCGGTGGAACATCTCCGGGAACTCCACGACGGGGGAGATGTGGCCGAGCCGAGGGGTGACGTGGCCGAGTACGGGGGAGAGCACGGCGTCGACGCCGGCCGTGGCGAGGTGCTCCTTGTAGACGCGCTCGGAACGCTTGAGCGTGCGGACGGCGCCGGGCGTGCGCCAGGCGTCGCGCAGGAACCGTCCGGCCAGGAACTTCGTGAGCGGATCGGTGGCGTCGCCGTCGAACTCGGGGTGGAAGACCTTCTTGCCGAACTTCTGCGAGGAGAACGCCAGCAGCGACCAGTAGTGCGCGAACGCATCCTTGAACTCCGGACCGACGGGCAACGGGACCTCGACGACCTCGTGACCGAGCTCCGTCAGCAGTGCTGCGGTGCCGAGCACGGCCTCCCGGGTCTCGGCGTCCGGTGGGCCCGTGAGCGAGTCGACCACGAGGCCGACCCGCAGGCGCCGCGAGGACGGTCCCTCGACGTGTCCGACGTGGGGGAGCCCGGGAGCCGGGCGGTGGCGCTCGGCGTCGGCGAGGAACGCCGCGGTGTCGCGCACCGAACGCGTGACGACGCCGTTGCTCACGATGTCCACGGGCATGGACGCGGACTCTGCGGCCGGCGCGAGGCGCCCACGCGTGGGCTTCAGGCCCACGAGTCCGCAGGCGGCCGCCGGGATGCGGATGGAGCCGCCGCCGTCGTTGGCGTGAGCGATGGGCAGGACGCCCGCGGCGACGAGCGCGGCCGAGCCGCCGGAGGAGGCACCGCTGGAGAACTCCGGATCCCAGGGGTTGCGGGTGGGCGGCAGGTGCTCGAACTCGGTGGTGGCGTTGAACCCGAACTCCGGCATCGTCGACTTGCCGAGGACCACGACACCCGTGGCGCGCAGCTGGGCGGTGAACTCCGCGTCGGAGCGAGCCGGGGTCGCCGGGACGGCGAGGGATCCGTGCCGCGTGGGAAGCCCCGCGACGTCGGTGTTGTCCTTGACGACCGAGGGGACACCGGCGAGGCGCCCCGGGCCGGGGGTGCTGGACCGTGCCCGCTCGAAGTCGCGGACCACGAAGCCGTTGAGCCGGTCGTCGACGCGCTCGGCGCGCGCCATGGCCGCCTCGACGACCTCCTGGGTGCTGACGTCGCCCGCGGACACGGCATCGGCGACCCCGACAGCGTCGAGGTCGCCGAGGGCGTCGTCCACGAAGGCGTGGACGCGGGAGCTCATGGGCTCAGCGCGTCAGCGCGAGACCTTGCCGGCCTTGAGGCACGACGTGCAGACGTTGACCCGCTTGGGCGTGCCGTCGACGACGGCACGGACTCGCTGGATGTTGGGGTCGAAACGACGCTTCGTGCGCCGGTGCGAGTGGGAGACGTTGTGGCCGAAGCCGGGTCCCTTGCTGCACACATCACAGACCGCTGCCACGGCGATCACTCCTGAGGTCTTCTGGTGAACTGAAAGAACGGGGCGCCACGCAAGCGTGAGCCGCGGGCAACCTCTGAAGAATAGCCGATGGGTCCGCCGCAGAGCGAATCGCGGGCGATAGCCTCGCTCCATGGTCCTGCGCCTGCGCCCCGATGCCTTCCGTGCCTGGACGGTGCTGTGCGCTGAGTCGCTCTCGCGGGCGCGGGCCGAGATCGACGCCCTCAACGTCTTCCCGGTGCCGGACAGCGACACCGGGACCAACTCCTACCTGACCTTCGTGGCCGGCGCCGAGGCCGTCGCGGCCCTCGACGAGGACGTCGCCCTCACCGACCTCGTCCGCGCGTGGACGGACGGTCTCCTGACCGGCGCCAAGGGCAACTCCGGCGTCATCCTGTCCCAGCTGGCCCGCGCGACGTTCCGGGCCTTCGACCTGGACGCCTCGCTCGAGTCCGCCGACGTCGCCGCGGCGCTCCTGGCGGCCGCCGACGCCGCCGACGCCGCCGTCGGTGAGCCGGTGGAGGGCACGCTCCTCTCGGTGGCGCGAGCTGCGGCCGAGGGTGCGCGGGCCGCGGCCGAGGAGGCCCTGACCGCACAGCAGGCCTTCGCGCGGGCGGCGCTGGCTGCTCGCGAGGCGCTGCAGCGCACCCCGCACCAGATGGAGAGGCTCGCGCGGGCGGGAGTGGTCGACGCCGGGGGGCGGGCGCTCGTCGTGGTGCTCGACGCCACGGAGCAGGCACTCACCGGTCGCGCGCCGAAGGCCGTGCGGACCCACGTCCCGGTCCCGACGGCCGAACCGGGTGACGACCTCGTCGAGGGTGGGCCGGCGTACGAGGTCATGTACCTCCTCGAGGCCGAGGACGACGCCGTGCTCGCGTTGCGTCGTGCGTTGCAGCCGCTCGGGGACTCCCTCGTCGTGGTCGGTGGCGACCGGCTGTGGAACGTGCACGTGCACGTCGACGACGTCGGCGCCGCGATCGAGGCCGGGCTCGAGGCCGGCCGTCCGTACCGCATCGCGGTCACCCACTTCGCCGACCAGATCGCCCGACAGCGCGGCTCGGCGCGCGATCGCGGACGAGCCGTCGTCGTCGCCACCACGGGCGACGGGGTCTCCGCCTTGTGCCGCGAGGCCGGGGCCGAGGTCCTGGAGTTCACGCGAGCGGAGCCGCTCGAGTTCGCCTCGATGGCGCAGGCCCTGGTCGGTGCCGGCGCCGACGAGGTCGTCGTGCTCCCCAACAACCAGCGGTACGTCGGTCTGTTCGAGGCCGCGGCCCGCGAGGCGCGTGAGCAGGGCATCCGCGTGGCCGTCATCCCGACCCACGCCCAGGTCCAGGGACTGTCCGCACTCGCGGTGCACGACCCGGGGCGCGACTTCGACGACGACGTCGTCGCCATGTCCAGCGCCGCCGCTCACACCCAGCACGGTGCGGTCACCGTCGCGACCGAGCCCGGGATCACCATGGCGGGCCCCTGCCGAGCGGGCGACGCCCTCGGCGTCGTCTCCGGCGACTTCGCCTTCGTGGGCGAGGACCTCACGACGGTGGCCTGCCACGTGCTGGACCGCCTGATGTCCCCGTCGGCGGAGCTCGTCACGCTCGTCACCGGCGACGGCGCCGACACCGCGCTCACCGAGCGTCTCGAGCGGCACCTGCGCGACGAGCGGGTCGACGTCGACGTCGTGGTCTACAGCGGCGGGCAGGAGAACTACCCCCTCTTCGTCGCCGTCGAGTGAGCCGCCGATGACCACCGCCGTCACCCCCTCCACCCGGCTGCGCTCCGTCGTCGGCGACAAGACGGCCACCAAGCTCGCCAAGGCCTTCGGCATGGAGACCGTGGACGACCTCCTGCGGCACTATCCACGCCGCTACGTCGCCCTCGGGGAGCTGAGTGACCTCTCCGACCTCAGGGTCGGGCAGTACGCCACCGTCATGGCCCGCGTCGTGGAGGCCGTGAACAAGCCGTTCGGCCCCGGCGGGCGCAAGGTGCGCACCGAGGTCACGGTCACCGACGGCACGGCGTCGCTCACGCTGACCTTCTTCCAGCAGCGATGGCGTCGCGAGCAGCTCACCCCCGGCACCGTCGGCCTGTTCGCCGGGGAGGTGGGCCGCTTCCGCAACACCCTGCAGCTCACCCACCCGATGTACGACCCGGTGCAGAGCGAGGACGGCACGCCCGATCCGGACGGGCGGGTGGCGCGCGGCATCATCCCCATCTACCCGGCCAGCAAGTCCGTCGACTCCTTCGCGCTCGAGCGCTCCGTCCAGCAGGCGCTCGCCGTCGTCGACGTCGAGGACCCGCTGCCGGAGTCCGTGCGGGAGAGCCGCGGGCTGCCTGCGGCCGCAGAGGCTTACGAGCACATCCACCGTCCACGCTCGAACGAGCAGTGGCAGCGCGCCCGGGACCGCTTCCGGTTCGAGGAGGCATTCGTGCTGCAGACGATCTTCGCGCAGCGTCGTCACGCCGTCGAGCAGGAGGCCGCGGCGGCCAGACCGGGCCGGGTTGGCGGGCTGCACGACCGCTTCGTCTCTCGCCTGCCGTTCACGCTGACCGACGGCCAGCAGCGCGTGGTCGAGGAGATCTCCACGGACCTGGCCGCCACCCACCCGATGCACCGCCTCCTGCAGGGAGAGGTGGGCTCGGGCAAGACGATCGTCGCTCTCCTGGCGATGCTGCAGGTGGTGGACTCCGGCGGACAGGCCGCTCTGCTGGCACCCACGGAGGTGCTGGCCGCCCAGCACCACCGGGCGATCACGACGATGCTCGGCGGGCTCGCCGCCGAGGGCATGCTGGGTGGTGAGGAGGACGCCACCCGGGTCCGACTGCTCACGGGGTCGATGGGGGCGGCCGCACGTCGGGAGTCGCTCCTGGACGCCGCGTCCGGGGCAGCGGGCATCGTCATCGGCACCCACGCCCTCATCCAGGAGTCCGTGCAGCTCGCCGACCTCGGACTGCTCGTCGTGGACGAGCAGCACCGGTTCGGCGTGGCCCAGCGGGCTGCGCTGGTCGACCGGGCCACCTCGCGGCCGCACGTCCTCGTCATGACGGCCACGCCCATCCCGAGGACGGTGGCGATGACGGTCTTCGGCGACCTGGAGACCTCCACGCTCTCCGAGCTCCCTGCGGGTCGGCAGCCCATCCAGACCAATGTCGTCCCCGTGGCCGATCGACCCGCCTGGCTGGACCGTGCCTGGGAGCGTGTGCGCGAGGAGGTGGCGCAGGGTCGGCAGGCCTACGTGGTGGTGTCGCGGATCGGCGACACCGGCGCAGCAGGCACCGGCGGGGATGCCGGGCCGCGGGCGGCAGATGGCACCGAGGAGTCCGAGACGGCGTCACTGGTCGACGTCCACGCGGACCTCTCCGCGGGACCGCTCGCGGACCTGCGGGTGGCGGCCCTGCACGGGCGGATGTCCGCGGAGGACAAGGACGCCGTCATGTCCGGTTTCGCGCGCGGCGAGGTGGACGTCCTCGTGGCCACCACGGTGGTCGAGGTGGGTGTCGACGTCCCGAACGCCACCGTCATGGTGATCCTCGACGCGGACCGGTTCGGCATGTCCCAGCTGCACCAGCTCCGAGGTCGAGTCGGCCGAGGGCGGCAGCCCGGTCTGTGCCTGCTCGTGACGAGGACCGACGCCGGGTCGCCCGCTGCCGAGCGGCTGACCGCCGTCGCCGGCACCACCGACGGGTTCGAGCTGTCCCGGCTCGACGCCGAGCAGCGTCGCGAGGGTGACGTCCTCGGTGCCAGTCAGTCCGGCATCCGCTCGAGCCTGCGGCTGCTGTCCGTCGTGAAGGACGAGAAGGTCATCGCCGACGCCCGTGACGCCGCCGTCGAGGTGGTGGAGCACGACCCCGCGCTGGAGCGACTTCCTGCCCTGCGCGAGGCGGTCGGTCAGCTCGAGGAGACCGACCAGGCCGACTACCTGGAGCGCACATGACCCGGATCATCGCCGGTGAGTGGGGCGGACGGCGGCTGCGCACCCCGTCCGGGGACGGCACCCGGCCCACGTCCGACCGGGTGCGGGAGTCGATGTTCCAGACTCTCGAGTCGATGCTCGGCGGTCTGGAGCTGATGCAGTTCGTCGACCTGTTCGCGGGGTCGGGGGCCCTCGGGCTGGAGGCGGAGTCGCGCGGCGCGATCGGTGACCTCGTGGAGTCCGACCGTCGCGCGGCCGTCGTGGTCGCTGCCAACATCAAGGACCTCGGCGCGGAGTCCAGGCTCCATCGCACGACCGCGGAGCGTTTCCTGACCGGGCAGTCCCGGTGCGACTGGGGCCTCGCGATGCTCGACCCGCCGTACGCGATGTCCACCGACCGGGTGCACGGCCTGCTGGCACTCCTGGCCGCCGACGACAAGCTGACCGGCGACGCCCTCGTCGTCGTCGAGCGCTCCAGCCGCACGGCATGGTCCTGGCCGGACGGCTTCGAGGGCGTGAAGGACAAGGTCTACGGGGAGACGACCCTTTGGTACGGTCGCCGCGACGTCGACGCGAGGAGTGAATCGTGACGAAGGTGGTCTGCCCAGGGTCGTTCGATCCCGTGACCAACGGTCATCTCGACATCGTGGGACGGGCGTCGCGCCTCTTCGACGAGGTCGTCGTCGCGGTGCTCGTCAACCAGAGCAAGAAGAGCCTGTTCTCCGTCGAGGAGCGGATGGACATGCTGGGCGAGGCCACGGCCCACCTGCCCAACGTCGTGGTCGCCTCGTTCCAGGGACTGCTCGTCGACTTCTGCACCGAGCACGGGATCGCCGCCATCGCCAAGGGGCTGCGCGCCGTCTCCGACTTCGACTACGAGCTGCAGATGGCGCAGATGAACGGCAGCCTCACCGACGTCGACACCCTCTTCATCCCCACCAGCCCCGAGTACTCGTTCCTGGCCTCGAGCCTGGTCAAGGAGGTGGCCAAGGGCGGCGGCGACGTCACTGGTCTCGTCCCCGACTTCGTCCGTGACCGGATGCTCGAGGCGTTCGAACGCTCCTGAGGGCATCCGGTCCCGAGAGGCCGTGGTGGGCTCCCTCGTCGCTGGTCTGGATGTGCCGCGGCGCCGTTCCCTCGTCACTGGCCGCGCGGCCACGCCCCAGCACTCCGTGCTGGGGACCCCGGACCGGCGGGGAATCGCTGGTCGAGTAGACGTGAGGGCGAGGAACGAGCTCCTCACGTCGTATCGAAACCAGCTCTCGTCCTGCCTCAGTCCGGCAGGGTCGGCATCGCGTCGCGCTCTGACCGCCCGACCTGCGCCGCCCGACGCACCGCTCGCGAGCCGAAACGGTCGCGCACGGCGTCCAGGGTGTCATCGAGTGGGCGGGTATCGGGAGAGAGGGGAAGCTCGAGCTGCTCGCCGTGGTCGTCCAGGCCCGCGCACTGCACCCCGACCAGGGTGATGCCGCGTCTGCCGATCTCCTGCGAACGGGAGCGCAGCAGTGCGAGCGCGGTCTGCAGGAGCACGTCGGTGTGGGCACTCGGTCGGGTGAGCGTCCGCGACGAGGTGGAGGCGGTGAAGTCCTCGAACCGCACGCGGAGGATCACGGTGTGCGCGGTCCGGTCCGCTGCGCGCAGCCGACGCGCGACCCGGTCGACCAGCGTGGCGAGGACGATCTCGACGTCGCGAGGGTCGCGTTCGCCCCGGCCGAGCGCGTGCTGGGCGCCCATGGACCGGCGTCGCCGCCCGGTCTGCACCCTGCGCGGGTCCTCGCCCGACGCGAGGCCGTGCAGGTGCCGCGCCGCGGCCTTGCCGACGATCGGTTCGAGGTCGGGCACGTCCAGTCGCGCGACGTCGGCGATGGTCCGTAGCCCGACCGCGTGCAGCTTGTCCGTGGTCTTCGGTCCGACGCCCCACAGGGCCTGCACCGGCAGGGCGAGCAGGAATCGGCGCTCGTCCGTGAGCGGGACCACGAGCAGGCCGTCGGGCTTGGCCATGGCGCTGGCGACCTTGGCGAGGTACTTGGTGCGTGCGACCCCCACCGAGATCGGCAGTCCGACGCGTTCGCGCACGTCGTGTCGCAGGGCGGCGGCGATGCCAGAGGGCGCGCCACGGATGCGTCGTAGTCCACCCACCTCGAGGAACGCCTCGTCGATCGAGA
>JBQGDU010000179.1:0-3434 GCA_052039245.1 Aeromicrobium sp.
GACGGCCTCGCGCAGGGCCCGGGCGAGCGCCTTGAACTGGCACTCGGCGATGTGGTGCGGGTCGCGGCCCTCGAGCAGGCGCATGTGCAGCGTCACGCCGGCGTGGTGGGCGATGGACTCGAACACGTGCGACGTGAGCGAACCCTGGTACTGCCCGCCGATGACGACGGTGATCTGCCGCTCCGGCTCCCCCGCGTGCACGAAGTAGGGGCGCCCGGAGACGTCGACGGTGCACGTGGCGATGGCCTCGTCGAGCGGGATGGTGGCCGTTCCGTAACGACGGATTCCGGACTTGTCACCGAGCGCCTCACGCAGCGCCTCGCCGATGCAGATGGCGGTGTCCTCGACGCTGTGGTGGGCGTCGATGTGCAGGTCGCCCTCGGTCCTGACCGTCAGGTCGATGAGCGAGTGGCGGGCCAGCGCGGTGAGCATGTGGTCGTAGAAGCCGACACCGGTGGAGATGTCGTGCACTCCGGTGCCGTCGAGGTCGAGCTCCACGACGACGTGGGACTCCGAGGTCGTCCGCTCGATGCGCGCACGGCGGGCAGCAGAGGGCTGCTCAGACATCGGTGACCTCCTGGAGGGCTGTGTGGAAGGCGTCCATCTCGGCGGACGTGCCGATCGAGACGCGCAACCATCCTAGGGGCCCGGTCTCGCGGACCAGGACTCCCCGGTCGACGAGGGCCTGCCAGACGGCGTGCCGGTCGTCGAAGGTCCCGAAGAGCACGAAGTTGGCATCGGACTCCGCGACGCTGAACCCGGCGTCGACCAGACGCTCGGCCGTCCGGTCACGCTCCTCTCGCAGAGCATCCACCTGGGCGAGCAGCTCGTCGGTGTGCCGCAGGGCGGCGAGTGCCGTGGCCTGGGTGACGGACGACAGGTGGTACGGGAGACGCACGATGCGCAGAGCATCGACGACGTCGCGATGCGCCGCGAGGTAGCCGAGCCGACCTCCGGCGAGCGCGAAGGCCTTGCTCATGGTGCGCGTGACGATGAGTCGGGGATGGGCCTCGAGGAGCTCCAGCGCGCTGGGTGTTCCGGCGCGCCGGAACTCCGCGTACGCCTCGTCGACGACGACCATGCCCGGCGCCGCCGCCAGCACGGCGCGGGCGTGGTCGGGATCCAGGGCCGTGCCGGTGGGGTTGTTCGGCGAGGTGAGGAAGACGACGTCGGGCTGCTCGGCCGCGATGAGCGAGACGGCGGCCTCGAGGTCGATGCCGAAGTCGTCGCGGCGACGGCCGGCCACCCAGCGGGTGTGGGTGTTGCGGGCGTACTCGGGGTACATCGAGTAGGTGGGCGCGAACGACAGCGCGGTGCGGCCGGGGCCGCCGAAGGCCTGCAGGATCTGCTGCATCACCTCGTTGGAGCCGTTGGCCGCCCACACCCGGGAGGCGTCCAGGCCGGGGAGGTCGCGACCGAGGTAGGTCGCGAGTCCCTCCCGCAGCTCCGTGGCCTCCCGGTCGGGATAACGGTTCAGGTCCAGCGCCGCAGCCCGGACGGACTCCGCGATGTCGGCCGCCGCGCTCTCGCTCGGGCCGTACGGGTTCTCGTTGGTGTTCAGCCGGACGGGCACGTCGATCTGCGGCGCGCCGTACGGCTCCTCCTCACGCAGCTCCTCGCGCAGTGGCAGCCAGTCGGGGACGCTCATCGCTGCGTCCGGATCGAGACCGCCGCGCCGTGCGAGGGAAGGTCCTCGGCCTCCGCGAGAGCGACGACGTGACCGCCGACCTCGCGCAGCGCCGCCTCGGTGTAGGTGACGACGTGAACGTTCTTGACGAACGCCCGCACCGACAGACCCGAGGAGTGGCACGCACAGCCCGCCGTCGGGAGCACGTGGTTGGATCCGGCGGCGTAGTCACCGAGGGAGACCGGGGTGAACGCCCCGACGAAGACGGCACCCGCGTTCACGATCCGGCCGGCCACCGCCGCGGCGTCGGCCGTCTGCACCTCCAGGTGCTCCGCGGCATAGGTGTTGGCGACGTCGACGGCCTGGTCGAGGTCGCGGACGAGGACGAGGGCGGACTGCTGGCCGGCGAGGGACGTCGCGATGCGCTCGTGGTGGCGGGCGGCGGGCACCTGTCGGGCCAGCTCGGCCTGCACCGCCTCGACGAGCCGCTCGCTGGGCGTGATGAGGATGCTGGCGGCCATCGGGTCGTGCTCGGACTGGCTGATCAGGTCGGCCGCCACGAACGCGGGGTCGGCGGTGTCGTCGGCGATGACGGCGATCTCGGTGGGTCCGGCCTCGCTGTCGATGGCGACCGTCCCACGAAGGTGGCGCTTGGCCGCCGCGACGTAGATGTTGCCCGGCCCGGTGACGAGATCGACCGGGGCGACGGACCCGCCCGAGGCCAGGGTCCCGTGGGCGAGCATCGCGACCGCCTGGGCCCCTCCGGCGGCGTACACCTCGTCGATGCCGAGCAGGGCGCAGGCGGCGAGGACGGTGGGGTGCGGGAGCCCGTCGAACTCGACCTGGGGCGGCGTGGCGAGGGCGATCGAGCGCACGCCGGCCACCTGGGCGGGCACGGCGTTCATCACGACGCTGCTGACGAGCGGCGCGAGCCCGCCCGGCACGTACAGCCCGACGCGCTGCATGGGGACGATGCGGCGTTCGACCGTCGCCCCCTCGGACACGGTGGTGACGACGGTGCTCTCCAACTCGGCTTCGCACGTCGCGCGCAGCCGGGCGATGGAGACGTCGAGCGCCGCACGAACGGCGGGATCGAGCTGATCCAGCGCCTCGGCGAGGTGCTCCGGCGCCACCCGCAGCGACGCCGGTCGGACGCCGTCGAACCGCTCGCCGTACTCGAGGACGGCGGCCTCGCCGCGATCGCGGACGTCGTCGCACAACGGCGCCACGACGCTCAGCGCGTGCTCGACGTCGAGCTGCGCACGGGGCAGCTCGTGACCGGTGCCGTCGGGGTCGTCGGAGCGCAGGTCGAGGAGACGGATCAAGGGCGAGCTCACGGTCTCGATTCTAGGTCGTGCCGTCACCGCAGCGGCCCGTGCGTCCGCGTGAGCGTCACCGGACTCGATCCCACGGGACTACGGTCGGAGCTGATCGTCGAGCACGGCCATGAGCTCCCCGACCCGGTTCCGCCCCGGTGCGGGTCGCGGGTAGCGACGGAGGACGTCGATCACCACGTCTCCCGCCCGACGACACGCCTGCTCGATCGAGCGCTCCGCCGCCCGCTCCTGCGTCACCGGCTCCCCCGATCCGAGCTCGGCGACGCGTGCGGCGCACGCGGCCGCACGCAGGATGTGGCCGACCTGGTGCGCCTTCGCGATCGGGTGGAGGTAGGCGGCCGAGGCCGCTCCCCCGGCCGCCGTGGCCGCGAGCGCGCCCGCGGCGGTGGTCGCCGCCGTCGCCGCCCGGGGGGCGTCCATGGAGGTGATCCGCGGGCGTCTGCTCCGCGCCGCGCCGGCCACGAACTCAC
>JBQGDU010000180.1:0-11104 GCA_052039245.1 Aeromicrobium sp.
GCCGTGCGAGTGCCGGTAGTGGATGCCCTCCAGGATCACGGCGAGCTTGAAGAACGCGAGGGCGAGGTGGAAGTCGATGTCGGAGACGTCTCGTCCGGACTTCTCGGCGTACCGGGCGAGCGACTCCTCGCGCGAGAGGTATCCCGGTGCCTTGGCGGCATCGGTGACCATGGCCTGGCCCGCGGCGGGTGCCTGTTCGGCGAGCTGCTGGTACGCGAGCAGGATCGCGACGTCGGTGAGAGGGTCGCCGAGCGTGCTCATCTCCCAGTCGAGGACCGCCGTGACCTGGTCGCCTGCGGCGTCGGAGGTGTCGACGAGCAGGTTGTCGAGCCGGTAGTCGCCATGGACGATCGTCCCGTCACCACTGGAGGGGAGGGTGGCGTCGAGGCGTGCGATGAGCTCGTCCATGCCCGGCAGCTCGCGGCTGCGTGATGCGTCGAGCTGCTTCTTCCAGCGACGGACCTGACGTTCGAGGTATCCGTCGGGTCGGCCGAAGTCCCCGAGGCCGACGTCCTCGGGGACGACGGAGTGCAGGTCGACGAGCACGTCGACCATGCGCTCGGTGATGGCTCGGGTGCGCGTCTCGCCCAGCTCGGCGAGCTGGGAGGCCCTGGCGAACGGCGTGCCGGCGACGCGCTCCATGACGTAGAACGGTGCTCCGATGACCGAGTCGTCCTCGCACAGGCCGAACGTCTCCGGCACGGGGACGGCCGTGCCGGCCAGTGCGGCGATGACCCGATGCTCGCGACCCATGTCGTGGGCGGTCGCGAGCACGTGGCCGAGCGGGGGGCGGCGCACGATGAGCTCGGTGCGTCCGTCGGTCACGGCGTACGTCAGGTTGGACTTGCCGCCGGTGATGAGCTCCGCCTCCAACGGTGCGCCGAGCTGGCCGGGCCGGGCGTCCTCGAACCAGGTGGAGAACGCCTCGAGATCGAGTCCCTCCGCCATGTCAGTCCTTGGGCCCGCCGGCGACGTAGATGACCTGGCCGGAGACGAACCCGGCGCCCTCGCTCGCGAGGAACGACGCGGTGTGGGCGATGTCCTCCGGCTGTCCCACGCGCTGCACCGGGATCTGCTCGGCGCTGTACTTGATGAAGTCCTCGAACGGGACGCCGACCCGCTCTGCCGTCGCCGCGGTCATGTCCGTCTGGATGAAGCCGGGGGCGATGGCGTTCGCCGTGACGCCGAACTTGCCCAGCTCGATGGCGAGGGTCTTGGTGTAGCCCTGCATGCCGGCCTTGGCGGCGGAGTAGTTGGCCTGACCGCGGTTGCCGAGCGCCGAGGTGCTCGAGAGGTTGATGATGCGCCCGAACTTCGCCTCGACCATGTGCTTCTGTGCGGCCTTGACGGTGTTGAAGGAGCCGCGAAGGTGGACGGCCATGACGGCGTCCCAGTCGTCGACCGTCATCTTGAACAGCAGGTTGTCCCGGATGATCCCGGCGTTGTTCACCACGACCGTCGGGGGCCCGAGCTCGTCGGCCACCCGAGCGACGGCGGTCTCGACGCTCTCGGCGTCGGAGACGTCGGCACCGATCGCGATGGCACGTCCGCCCGCGGCGGTGATGCTCTCGACCGTGCCTGCGCAGGCGGTCTCGTCGAGGTCGACCACGGCGACGGCGAGACCGTCGGCGCTCAGACGCTGTGCTACGGCGGCGCCGATGCCGCGGGCGGCTCCGGTGACGATGGCGGTGCGGGACTCGGGCATGGACGACTCCTCCAGTGGGCTAAGCGCTTGCTTAGCATCCACCGTATCGCACGCCGCGGCGCGTGGCGAGACATGCGACACAGAAGATGAGGCCTTCCTCATGTTCCATGTATAGTTGAGGAAGTCCTCATGTTTTGTGATCGACCCGCAGGGAGACGCTGATGACCCAGCTCCACACCACCGCGCGCGACGTCGACGCCCCCGTGGCGCCGTCGTCCGCTCACCGTGACGTCCTCTCGCAGCGACGTCAGGAGCGAGCCGTCCGGGTGGAGCCGCGAGGGCGCCGACAGCACACCGCCCGTGAGCGGGCTGAGCTGTTCCTGGACACCGGGTCCTTCGTCGAGCTCACGCCGTTGCGCACGGCGGGGGCGACGGGGGGCGCCGGCGTCGTCATCGGATGGGGGACCGTCGACGGGCGTCCCGTCGTCGTCGCCAGCCACGACGCCGCGGTCGCCTCCGGGGCCATCGGCGCGGTCTTCGCCGAGACCGTGCAGCGGGCCCAGAGGCTGGCCATCGACCGTGGTCACCCCATCGTGTACATCAACGACTCCGGCGGAGCCCGCATCCACGACGGAATCCACGCGCTCCACGGCTGTGGGGGCATCTTCAACCTCAACGTCGTGGCGAGCCGCAAGATCCCACAGATCTCGGTCATCCTCGGACCCTGCGCCGGTGCTGCCGCCTACTCCCCGGCGCTGACCGACTGGACGATCATGGTCAAGGAGCAGGCCCAGATGTTCCTCACTGGACCGGAGATCGTCCGGGCCGCCACCGGCGAGGACGCCACCGCCGACGAGATCGGCGGCTCGCAGATGCACACCCGCACGAGCGGTGTCGCGCACCTGGAGGTGGAGGACGAGGCCGAGGCGCTGGCGTCCGCCCGACGTCTGCTGTCGTTCCTGCCGTCGCACGTCGGTGGCGCCCCTCGCCTCCTGCCGCCCCGACCGGCGGCCGAGGCTGCCGTCTCTCGCCTCCCGCACGTCGTGCCGGACAAGTCCAGCATCGTCTTCGACATGCACGAGGTGCTGGACGGCATCCTCGACAGTGCCGACGAGGAAGGGGGCGAGCGCCTCGAGCTGAGCCCCGAGCACGCGCCGAGCGTCATCACGATGCTCGCGCGCCTCGACGGCCGGCCCGTCGGTGTCGTCGCCAACCAGCCGTTGCGGCGCGGCGGCATCCTCGACGCCAAGGCATCGGTCAAGATCTCCCGGTTCGTGGACTTCTGTGCCCGGTACGACCTCCCCGTGCTCACCTTCGTCGACGTCCCCGGCTTCCTGCCCGGCACCGTCGAGGAGGGGCGTGGCGTCATCACCCAGGGTGCCACCATGCTGCGCGCCTACGTCGAGGCGACGTCGCCGGTGCTCACCGTCATCGTCCGCAAGGCCTACGGCGGCGCGTACATCGCGATGGGGTCCCAGTCGCTCGGAGCCGATCTCACGTGGGCGTGGTCGGGGTCGGAGATCGCCGTGATGGGTCCGGGTGGCGCGGTCGCGCTCCTGCATCGTCGGGCTCTGCGCGACGCGGACGACCCGGAGGCGCTGCGCGACGAGCTCGCCGCGGAGTACCGCGAGAACGTCGCCCGTCCCTACCTGGCGGCCGAGGCGGGCATCCTCGACGACGTGATCCACCCCGAGGAGACTCGCGGCCGGATGGTCGACGCGCTCCGCATGCTCGCGCCGGGCGACGCATGAGCGCGCCGGACAGCGGCGCGGAGGGCCAGGTGGAGGCCAGGGCCGAAGTCGTCTCCAACGTCTGGAAGCTGCTCACCGAGCCCGGCGCACAGGTGACCGAGGGCGACGTCCTCGCCGTCCTGGAGTCCATGAAGATGGAAATCCCCGTCAATGCTCCCGTCAGTGGTCGCGTCGTCGATGTACAGGTGGTCGAGGGTCAGATCGTGCAGGAGGGTGACGTCCTCGCCGTCGTCGAACCGAGCTGATCGCCGTCGGTCCCGGCGGGCCGGGCACGGTCTGAGACGATCGCCCGGTGCCCACCCCCCTGATCCACGAGCTGCCCATGCGCTGGGCGGACATCGACACGCTGAACCACGTCAACAACGTCGTCTACCTCGACTACGCGACCGAGGCGAGTGACGCGCACGTCGCAGCCGGTGAGCTGCCGGCCAGGGAGGTCCGGGCGGTGAGCGTCGAGTTCTTCCGGCCGTTGCTGCTCAGCCGTACGCCGATCCGGGTGAGCTCGCGCTGGGACGAGTCGGAACCTCACGAGTCCGTCCTGGTCCAGGACATCGCGCCGGCTGGTGGCGACACGGCCTTCGCGAGGGTCACCACGCGTCCTCGAGCTGACGTTCCTCCCTTCCTCGGCGGGGAAGGGATCCACTACGACCTGCGTGTCCGGCGCAGCGACCTCGCGGCCGACGGCACGGCGACGACGACCAAGGTCTTCGAGTACGCCCAGGAGTCGCGAATCGCGTCCGTGGCCCAGCTGCACCAGGCCAGGGGCGGGATCGGCGGCTTCGTCGTCGCGCGCGTCGACCTCACGCTGGGCCGGCCGTTCCGCTGGCGTCCCGAGCCCTACGCGACGCGGACCGTGGTGACCCACGTCGGACGGTCGTCCTTCACGCTCAGCACCCTCTTCGAGGACGGGCTGCACGGCCGAGCCGATGCCGTCCTCGTCGGTTTCGACCCGGACAGCCAGACGTCGCGACCGCTCACACCGGATGAGCGCTCGTTGCTCGGCTGATCCGGGAGCGGGCTCAGGTCGGCGTGTTGATCATGAACTGGGCCGCGTGCTGCGCGTAGGCCCAGAACTCCGCGTCGTGCTGGGGATCGAGGTCGGCCGCGTCCAGGCCCGCACGGAAGTGCAGGAGCCAGCGGTCCTTGGCCTCCGGGGTGACTGCGAACGGAGCGTGACGCATCCGGAGCCGTGGATGCCCGCGCTGGTCGCCGTAGGTGGTTGGCCCGCCCCAGTACTGCTCCAGGAACATGGTGAAGCGCTCCGCGGCAGGACCGAGATCCTCCTCCGGGTACATGGGGCGCAGCAGGTCGTCGGTGGCGACGCCCTCGTAGAAGACGGTGACGATGCGTTCGATCGTGTCCCGACCGCCGATCTCCTCATAGAAGCTCACTGCGCCACGTCCGTCACTCCGGTCACGAAGGAGCGGGGGATGCGGATGCCCTCGGTGTCGAAGCGCTCCTTCACCCGGGCCCGGAGGTCGCGAGTCGTGGCCCACTGCTTGAGGGGAGCGGTCTTGATCGCGGTGCGCACCACCACTCCGTCCTTGGCGAGGTCGTTGACACCCCAGATCTCCGGTTCCTCCAGGATCACCCCGCGGTACGCCGGATCCGTGTACATCGCGTGAGCGACCTCGCCGAGCACCGCCTCGACGCGGTCGATGTCGGAGTCGTACTCCACCGTGACGTCGAGGACCGAGCGGGCCCAGCCCTGGCTCATGTTGCCCACCCGCAGCACCTCGCCGTTGCGGACGTACCAGACCGTCCCGTCGGTGTCGCGCAGGCGCGTGACGCGCAGACTCACCGACTCCACCTCGCCCGAGGCGTCTCCGAGGTCGATCCAGTCGCCCACCCCGTACTGGTCCTCGACGATCATGAAGATGCCGGCGAGGTAGTCCTTGACGAGGGTCTGAGCACCGAAGCCCAGGGCGATGCCGAGGATGCCGGCGCTCGTGAGGAGAGGGGCGATCGGGAGCCCGGCAACACCCAGGACCATCACGAGCGTGACGCCGGCGATGAGGAGGGTGACGACGGAGTTGAGCAGGTCTCCGAGTGCCTGAGCCCTCTGTTGGCGCCGCTCGCCGGCACCGGGGCGTCGATCACGCGGGGTCTCGCTCTTGGCGTTGCCGAACCGACTGGCGGCGGGGCCGGTCATGGCGCGGCGCACCACCCGGCGGATGCCGCGGCGGGCGAGCCAGCGGATGCCGAACGCGAGGAGGAGGATCAGGAGCACCCGCATCCCGGAGGCGAGCAACGACTCCCACGTCCAGGCATCGGGCAGATTCACGTCGAGGCCGAACATGGCTCCCAGCGTACGGGCGGATACGATGAACCCCATGAAGGCTCCTGTGCGGATCGTCACCCTGCTCGCCGTCACGACCGTCTGGTTGTCCGCCTCCGCGTCCTCGGCGCTGGCCGACTCGCCGGCGTCCGCGGACTGGCCCGCCGCGCCGGAGCGCTCGGCCCTCGACATCGTCATCCTGTTCGGCGGTGGGACCGTCGGTCTCTTCGCGCTCGTGTGGCTCTTCGGACTCCTCACCGCCCGCAACAACTACGTCCCCCCGGAGCCCGGCACCGACGTCGTGCCCACCTCCGGCAACGCCCCAGCCCACCACTGACCCGGCCCCCGCTTGCGGGGGACACTGCCAGCGGGGACCGGGGTCAGGCCTGCTGCGCGCGGAGCGCGCGGGCGAGGTCGTCGCGACCCTCGCTCACGTAGCGCTTGGCGGCAGGGGTGGCCGTCGTGGTGCCCAGCCAGGCGTCGACCTTGTCGAGGGTCTGCTGGGCCGGGTTGGCCAGCGGGAACAGGTGCACGAGCGCCACCTGCCCGATCCAGACCCCCTGGTCCTCGATGATCGTCCCGGCCAGCTCGAGATAACGCTCGACGTACGGCTCGAGGATCTCGCGCTGACCGCTCACCTGGAACGCCGCCGCCGTCTGTCGGCGCGTCTCGTTCGGGGTCGTCGTGTCGACGGCGACCGCCTGCCACGCGGCCTCCTTGGCCTCGGCCGACGGTCGGATGGCGCGGGCTGCCGCGGCGCGCTCCTGGCCGGAGATGGTGTTGTCCTGCTCCGCCATCGCGGCGACCTCCGTCTCGTCGGCGGCGCCGATGCGCGCGAGTGCCGTGAGGAGCGTCCAGCGCAGGTCGGTGTCGACCTGCAGGCCCTCCAGCGAGCCGTCCAGCAACGCCCGCAGCGGGGCGGCCGAGGAGGCGGCGGAGGCGTACGCCCGGACGAACGCCAGCTGGTGGTCGCTGCCGGGCTCCGCGCCGTCGACGAGCGCCCTGACGCCGTCCTCCCACCGCTGGGCCAGCGCCGGCCGGGCGTCGTCGGCGGTGAACAGGTTCACCGCGCTCTGTCCCTGGCGCAGGAGCGCCCCGACGGCCGTCAGGTCGGTCTCGGAGCCGACCCCGGCGAGCACGAGCGTCACGAAGTCCTCCGACGACAGCTCGGCATCACGCGTCATGTCCCACGCCGAGCCCCAGCAGAGCGCGCGTGGCAGCGACTCCTCGAACGAGCCGATGCCGTCCAGGAGGGTGGCGAACGAGCGCTCGTCGAGCCGGATCTTGGCGTACGTGAGGTCGTCGTCGTTGAGCAGGACGAGGTCCGGCTGGGCCTTGCCGACGAGCTCGGGCACCTCGGTCTCGGCGTCACGGACGTCGATCTCGATGCGGTCGCTTCGCACCAGCGCGCCGTCGACGAGGTCGTACAGACCGATGCCGATGCGGTGGCGGCGCAGCGTCGGGTAGGCCTCGATGGCGCTCTGCTCCACCACGAAGGACGTGAAGACGCCCGAGTCGTCGGTCTCGAACCGCGCCCGCAGCGTGTTGACGCCCGACGTCTGCAACCACTCCGCTGCCCACGAGTCGAGCTCGCGACCCGATGCCGCCTCCAGCTCCGCGAGCAGGTCGTGCAGGGTCGTGTTGCCGTAGGCGTGCTTGGTGAAGTAGGAACGGAGCCCGGCGAAGAAGTCGTCCGTGCCGACCCACGCCACCAGCTGCTTGAGCGCCGACGCGCCCTTGGCGTAGGTGATGCCGTCGAAGTTGGCCTCGACGGCGTGCAGGTCGTGGTTGTCGGCTGCGATCGGGTGGGTCGAGGGCAGCTGGTCCTGGCGGTAGGCCCAGTTCTTGCGGCTGTTGGTGAACCCGGTCCAGGCCTCGGTGAACCGGGTGGCCTCGACGGAGGAGTGGTGCGCCGCGAACTCTGCGAACGACTCGTTGAGCCACAGGTCGTCCCACCACTTCATCGTGACGAGGTCGCCGAACCACATGTGCGCCATCTCGTGCAGGATCGTGTTGGCGCGCGACTCGTACGCAGCGACGGTCTGGCGCGAGCGGAAGATCATCTCGTCGCGGAACGTCACGCAGCCCGCGTTCTCCATCGCGCCCATGTTGTACTCCGGCACGAACAGCTGGTCGTACTTGCCGAACGGGTAACCCATCTGGAACGCGCCCTCGAAGAACCCGAAGCCCTGCTTGGTGATGAGCAGGATGTCGTCGGCGTCGAGATGCTCGACCAGGGACTGGCGGCAGAAGACCCCGAGCGGGAGGTCCTCGTACGCGCCGGAGTAGACGTCGCGGACGACGTGGTACTCGCCGGCCACGAGCGCGGTGATGTAGGTGGACATCACCTTGGTGGGGGCGAAGTGCCAGACCGCCGCCTCGTCGGAGACCGCCTCGGGCTCAGGCGTCGGTGAGTTGGAGACCACCTGCCAGTGCGACGGCGCCGTGACGTGGAACTCGAAGGTCGCCTTCAGGTCGGGCTGCTCGAAGGTGGCGAAGACCCGACGCGCGTCCGGCACCTCGAACTGCGTGTACAGGTAGACGCGCTCGTCGGCGGGGTCGACGAAGCGGTGCAGCCCCTCACCGGACCGCGAGTACGCGCACGTCGCCTCGACGCGCAGCTCGTTCTCCGCCTGCAGGTCCGGCAGGGGGATGCGGCTGTCGGCGTACGTCGCCGGGTCCAGCGACGTGCCGTTCAGCGTGATCGCCGAGACCTCGGCTCCGACGAGGTCCGCGAACGACGACGACCCCGGGACGGCGCCGAAGCGCACCGTCGTGATGGAGCCGAAGCGTTCGGGACCGGTGGTGAGATCGAGCTCGACGACGTAGGAATCGGTGGAGACGACGGCTGCGCGCTCGGCGGCCTCGTCGCGCGTGAGGTTGGTTCCGGGCATGCACTCACTCTTTCACGAACGACCCGCGCCGTCGCCACTGCTCGGGGGCGGTGGCCAGGCCACGTCGGCCCATGGTCCCCCGGGCGCGTAGAGACGGCGGACCGTGGCTCGCCAGGCCGGCACCGAGGTCGGGTCCGTGCCGGTGGCCGAGGCCAGGAAGGCGTCGGCGAAGCCGAACCAGTCGGTCACGTCTGCGCGCAGGATCGACGCGGCGGAGTGCACCCGCGTGCGCGACTCCTCCGTGCCGACGTGTCCGGCGGCGCTGCCGAGGCGGCACAGGTAGGCGTGACGGGCCACGAGCCACGGGCGATGGTCGACCTCGTCTGGTTCCGGTCGCTCGTGGGTGATCGCCCACTCGAGCTCGCGCACGATTCGGACCCACGACTCGCGGGTGACGACGTCGTTCTGTGCGAGCCAGCGGTCGAGCTGACGCTCCCAAGCGACGTCGCGCGGCTCCGGGGTCAGCTCCCACCGGTCGTGCATCAGGCCGGCGGCCTCGACGAAGGGGGCGGCGAGCCCGAGCAGCCAGGCATCCTCGGGCGCGGGGCGAGTGCGTGGCGTCGTCGGCGCGAGGGGACGCAGGTCGGCCGGGGTGTACCCGCGGCCACCGTGCTGGCCCTGCTCCGCGCGCTCCCGGCGTCGTGTCAGCACCCCACCGACGAGCGCGACGGCGAGCAGGACGGCGAGGAGGACGAGCAGACCGACGTCCAGCTCGCGGTCGAACGATCGCCAGGGGGCCACAGCAGCTCCTACAGGGGGCCGGCGCCCGTGCGCTCGCGCACGACGGAGTCGAACCACACGCCCGTGGGGGTGCCGATCCAGTCCGGCGGCACGGGCTGGACGAGCTCCTCGGCGATCATCGCGTCGGCGAGCAGCACCCGTGGCGAGGGTGGGTCCAGCTCCCACGGCACCCGGGACCACGGTCCGGTCCGGGGCGCCAAGAGGGACTCGAGGCGGCTGTGGTCGTGCGCGTCGGTCTGCCTCTCCTCCAGCCCGGACACGCCGTGCCAGAACCAGCGTCCACGGTTGAAGTGCTCGCCCATCTCCGCCCAGCTCGCGTAGCAACCACGCAGCTCCGCCGCGACGAGGGCCATCGTGTCGAGCGCCTCGGCGTCCGAGAGCAGGCCCGTCGTCGCCCCGGCGCGGCACAGCATCGAGCAACGGACGAGGTCCCACGCATCGAACCGGACGCGGTGGATCTCCCGGTCACCGGCTCGTGCGCGACGGAAGCGCCACAGCTGCTCGGCGGCATCCTCCGACGACCGGGCTGCCTCGGAGAGGCCGAGCTCGACGTCGGCCGCCTCGAGGTCGTCGAGCTCGCGGACCGACTGCACCTCTTCCGCGTACAGCACCCGGTGTCCCTGGGTGAGCAGCCAGTGGACGGTGCTCAGGAGATCGGGTCGGGTGCGGACGCCCCAGGCCTCGGTGATCTGGGCGCGCACGGCGTCGACGTCGTGGTGGCGCAGGTCCTCCCACGGATCGTCGCCGCAGATGCTGAACATCGTCGCGACGGCCAACGCGCGGTGCCGTGGCTCCGGGGTGAAGGACGACGGGTCGGTGCGCCAGCGGACCGTGTGGTGGAGGGTGTAGTCCTCGGGACGCGTCCAGTCGACGCTGGCCGCCCGACGGTCGTGGGCACGTCGTCGGAAGGACCAGACGATCGCCCACAGGCAGAGCGCAAGGATGACGACGGCGATCCCGATGCCCAGGGCGTTCGCCCACGGGGCCGGTCCCTCGGCCACGGACTCGGTCGACGCGAACGGTGCGGACAGGAGCATCCCCGGCATGAGCCGCAGACTAGCGGCATCGGCCGTGGGCCCCGCAGCGTCAGGGGCGCAGCGCGGAGAAGTACGTGAACGCGCCCGAGCGGTGCAATCGCGCGTCGGCGAACCCGGCGTCGTGCAACCAGCGGCCGACGTCGCCGTGCGTGCCGCCCGGGCCGAGCACGCCGATGGCGCGGCCCGCCGCGTGCACCGGCTTCCACCGCAGACCTGCGTCGGTGACGAAGGCGCTGCCGACGATCGACCCGCCGGGTCGGAGGACGCGGAAGAGCTCGCGCACCGCGGCTGCGGGGTCGGGGAAGCAGTGCAGCCCGGTGAACGTGAGCACGAGGTCGTACGTCGCGTCGGCGTCGTCGAGGGCCTGCACGTCGGCGTCCTGGGTCCGCGCGCCGGTGAGACCCAGGCGATCGGCCTCCGCGCGGGTCCGCCGCAGCATGGCCGGGGAGATGTCGGCGGCGACGTAGGTCAGGTCGTGCCCGTCGGGCAGGTCGCGCAGCAGCACGCCACCGCCGCAGGGGATGTCGAGCACGTGCCCGCCGGAGGGCACCGCCGCCAGCGCGAGGCCGGCTCGCCGGTGCAGCTCCGCCACGGGCGACGCGGTGGCGAGGCGCCACAGCAGCGGTCCGACGCGCTCGTCCGAGCTCACGCGGTCGTACAGCTTGGCCCAGGGGTGGTCGCCCTGCCACGCATCGCTCGCACCGGCCATGGCTGGACGATAGGCCATGGCCGTGCGATCTCGCCGGGTGAGACCGCGA
>JBQGDU010000181.1:0-27964 GCA_052039245.1 Aeromicrobium sp.
GGCGATGGCCAGGGCGCACGGGGAGGCGGCGACCAGGACCACGAGAGCGCGCTCGATCCAGGTGGCGGGGTCGCCGAAGACTGACCCGATGACCGCGACCAGGGCGGCCGCGATGAGCACGAGCGGGACCAGGGGGCGGGCGATCGTGTCGGCCAGGCGTGCACGCTCGCCCTTGGTGGCGTGAGCCTCGTTGACAAGCCGCACGATCGTGGTCAGGGAGTTGTCGGTCCCTGCGGCGGTGGCGGCGATGGTGAGCGACCCGGCCCCGTTGACCGACCCGGCCAGCACGTCATCGCCCGGGCCGGCCTCGACGGGAATGGACTCACCGGTGATCGCGGAGGTGTCCAGGCTGGAACGCCCGGTAGTCACGGTGCCGTCGGTCGCGATCCGCTCACCGGCACCGACAATGAGCACGTCGCCTACGCGGATCTGTTCGACCGGAACCTCTGCGGTGAGGTCGCCTCGTGAGACCCGCGCGGTATTGGGAACTAGCGACAGCAAAGCACTGAGGCCACGCTTGGCGCGATCCATCGCCCGGTCCTCCAGCCCTTCGGCAATGGAGAACAGGAACGCGAGTGCAGCGGCTTCGCCGACGTGCCCGAGAGCGACCGCACCAGCGGCGGCGATCGTCATCAGCAGCCCGACCCCAAGGAAGCCACGGGTTAGCTGCCGCAGAGCACCCGGCACGAAGGTCCACGCTCCCGCCGCCAACCCGACGGCGTGCAGGACGATCCCGATGTTCTCCAACCCGGACCACGACGCCGCGTAGCCGAGCAGCAGCATCAGTCCCGACGTGGCCGGCAAAGCCAACGCCCGGTCACGCCACAGCGGCGACACCGGCTCCACCGCCAGATCGACCTCGACGTCGTGAGGCTCGACCAGGTCCGGGCCGCAGCACTCGCGACTCATCGCCGGCCCTGCTCCTCGCTCGCGGGGCCGCAGCACAGCGGAACGTCGCAGTCGGCGTCGGTGCACGGCTCGCCCGCCTCGACAGCGAGCGTCACCTCCATCAGATGCTCCAACGCACGAGTCAGGTGCACGTCGGCGATTTCGTAACGGGTGCGTCGTCCTTCCACTTCGGCGACGACAATCCCGCAACCCCGTAGGCACGCCAGATGATTCGAGACGTTCGTGCGCGTCAGATTCAGATCGGCCGCGAGCTGCGCCGGGTAGCCCGGGGCCTCCAACAGGCTCAACAGGATCCTCGACCGGGTCGGATCAGCCATCGCTCGACCCAGGCGAGCCAGCGCATCAAGACGGGAAGCTATAGTCAGCACACACTGACCATACAGCGTGTGCTGACCATTCGGTTGTCAGGTCCAACCGCATGAGCCAGCGCACCAAGATTCGTCGACAGGTGACCTCGTGACCCCGTCCAGCAGCAACCATCTCCGGACCACCGCCGCGATCGTTGCGGCCGCCTTGGTCGTCCTCGGCGGGCTCATCGCCTTCCAACTCACCAGCGGCGACGACCCGTCGCAGGCTGATCCCGCCGATGCCGCGAGTGTGGTCGAACGCCCTGACAGCCACGTCCTGGACGATCCCAGCGAGCCGCGGGCCGCGCTGGTGGAGTTCCTGGACTTTGAGTGCGAGGCCTGCGGAGCCGCCTACCCGTTCATCGAACAGATCCGCCAGCAGTACGCGGATGACGTCAGGTTCGTGATCCGCTACGTCCCGCTCGACGGGCACCTGAACTCACGCAACGCAGCACACGCCGTCGAATCGGCGGCACGTCAGGGCGAGCTCGAAGCCATGTACTCCAAGATGTTCCAGACCCAGGCCCAGTGGGGAGACCAGAGCGTCGATCACTCCGACCTCTTCCGCGGCTTCGCCGAAGACATCCGCTTGGACATGGCCCAGTACGACCGCGACGTCATCAGCGACGAGGTCGCCGAACGCGTCGAACGGGACTACCGCGACGGCCGGGCGGCCGGCGTCAGCGGAACACCCAGCTTCTTCCTCGACGGCGAACGACTGGAGATCACCAGCACTCAAGACTTCATCGACCAGATCGAGCAGGCCATCCAGTGACCCGACAGATCCCGCCCCTGGCTCTCGTGATCGGCGCCGCCAGCGCCCAGTACCTCACTGCTCGCCGACAACGACCCACCCGCGCCTCCACCGCAGCCGCCACAGTGATCGCGACGCCGTCGCTGTACTTCCTGATCGGATCACTCGACCGCTTCCGCCGCGCCGCAACCACCGTCGACCCCCGCCCCGGCGCCACCGCCAATGCCCTAGTCGTCACCGGCCCGAACGCGCGATCACGCAACCCCATGTACGTCGGAATGGCCGGCCTCCTCATCGCCCATGCCACGGCTCGACGATCAGTCAGGGCGCTTGCGCCGGTGGCACTGTTCGCAGTGTGGATCGACCGGGTCCAGATCCCCGCCGAAGAGTCGCACCTCCAGACCGAGTTTCCGACCGAGTTCGATTCTTACGCGCAGAACGTCCGACGCTGGCTCTAGGTCTCAAGGCCGGGGCTTCAGGCGAGTTCGGATATCTCATAGATGAGATCATTTGCAGTCGGTTCTAAACCGGTCGTTTCCGAGACAGCCGCACTCGGACTCGACCGGACGTCACGAGGGCCTGAAAGCTCAGGGGAGCGGCAGTCTCACAAACGTTCGCACGACCTCGCGGATGTGACCTGTCCCGAGTCGCCCGTCGGATGCTGATGAGCTGAGGGGTGGGCGGACGCGTGTCAGGCCGAAGAGGATCGATTGGAAGGCCTGGAAGAGGTGTCAACAGCAGGTGCCCGCCACCGAACTGGAGGCGCGCGGCGGACCGTCGCTCCTCACCGGGCAGCGCAGTCGCGGCACCGTCTGGCGCCGGGGACGGCGAGCAGACGATCGTCGCCGATCCACTCGCCGCACACCTCGCACCATCCGTACGTGCCCGCGGCGACGCGTGCGGCGGCGTCGTCCAGCTCCTCGAGGCGACGACGTGCCTGCTGCGCCAGCGCCGAGACCTGCTCGCGCTCGAACGCGATCGTGGCGCCCACGGGGTCGTGCTCGTCGTCGGCGTTGTCGTCGCGAGAGGCGTCGACGATCCCCGCGAGATCCCGCTCGAGCGAGGTGAGGCGGCCCTGTGTCTGCGCGCGGAGCGCGACTAGGCGACGCAGCAGGGAGTCTCGACCGTCGGCGGTGCCGGTCATCCGACGTCCTCCGCGTGCACGACCCTCGTCCGGGACGAGAGCAGCTCCACCTCGACGTGAGCGAGGACGATCCGCTCGGCACGGTCGAGCACCTCGACCACGTGCTCGCGATCCCCGGCCACCACCGAGACGCCCACCCCGGCGCGGCGGTGGAGGTCCACCGACGCCGTCTCGGCGGCCGCCACCTGCAGGCTGCGTCGCAGCTCCGCGACGATCGGCCGTACGACCGAACGCTTGGCCTTGAGCGAGTGCACGTCACCGAGCCGCAGGTCCCACTCCGTCCAGCCGATCCACATGTGACGTGCAACGCCGCTCGCGTCGACGCTGTTCCTACTCGATGCCCAGCAGCGTCGCCATGCCCGTCACGCCGATCACGATGATGACGATGCCGATGACGTCGAACACGATGCCCGAGCGCACCATCTTGGTGATGGGCACCATGCCGGTGCCGTAGACGATCGCGTTGGGCGGCGTCGAGACGGGGAGCATGAAGCCGAAGCTCGCGCCGAACACGGCGGCCAGCAGCGGGATCGCCGGGTTGACCTCGGCCGCCACCGCGAGCTGCGCCGCGATCGGTGCGACCACGACGACGCTGGCGGTGTTGCTGGTCGTCTCACTGATGATGACGGCGATGACCGTGGCGAGGATCGTGATGCCCACGAGGGTGGAGACCCCGAGCAGGTCGCCGAGCGACGTGCCCATCGTCTCCGCCAGGCCGGTCGAGGACAGCAGACCGCCGAGGGCGATGCCGCTGCCGAACAGGATGATCGTCCCCCAGTCGATCCGGACCGCGTCGTTCCAGGTGATCGTGAACTCGCGCTTGCCCCAGTTGACCGGCAGCAGGAACAGCAGCGACGCCGCGATGATGGCGACCGCTCCCTCGTCGAGGTGCTCGACCACGGAGTCGTAGAAGGAGCTCTCTCCGCCGGTGACGAGACCGACGAAGCCGGGGAAGATCCACAGCGTGACCGCGACGCCGAACGCGATGAGCGTGTTGCGGCCGCCCGGTCCCATGCGGCCGAGCTTGTCGCGCTCCTCGCGGATGTAGCCGTCGACTCCTTCGACCCTCTTCACCTCGGGCTTGTTGAGTCGCATCAGCAGCACGCACAGCACCAGGAACATCACCAGCACGAGCGGCGCGGCGAGCAGCATCCACTGGAAGAAGGGCACCGTGATGTCGAACTGGTCCTCCAGATAGGCGCGACCGATGAGGTTCGGGGGGCTGCCGACCGGGGTCAGCAGGCCGCCGACGCTGGCGCCGTAGGCCACCATGAGCATGAGTGCCGTCGCGAAGCGCAGTCTCTGCGGGTCGACCTTCTCTCCGGCGTTGTGGCTGAAGACCGACGCCATGAAGCCGACGATGCCGGCCGCGATGGGCATCATCATGGCCGCGGTCGCCGTGTTGGAGACGAACCCGCTGAGCAGTGCGGTGATGCCCCCGAAGGCGATGATGATGCGCGCCGTGCTGGAGGCGACGCCGGGGAGGCTCAGGATGCCGAAGGCGAACCGTCGGTCGAGGCCGTGCTTGCGCATGGCCTCGGCGATCACGAATCCGCCGATGAAGACGAAGATCGTGCTGTTGGCGAAGGACCCGAAGACCTCGTCCCCGGTGCCGATCCCCGCGACCACCACGACGCACAGGGCCAGCAGCCCGGTCACCGGGATCGGGATGGCCTCGCTGATCCAGTAGATGACGACCCAGGTGAGGATGCCGGCGAGCCGCTGAGCCGGCTCGTCCAGACCCGCGCAGAGCAGGTAGACGAGCAGTCCCGCGGGCGGTCCGACGAAGAGTCCGATCGTGCGGCGTCCGCGCTCGAAGCGCTGTTCGGCGGGACTCAGCGTCTCCTGGACCTCATCGAAGGTCCGGTAGGTGGTCGGGCGGTCGTCGGCCATGGGTCCCCCTCTGTGATGTCGATCACGTCAGGCTAGGGGACGGATGCGTCGCCCGCGAGGTGTCGCCCGCCGATCTCAACGTCGGCGGTAGGAGACGACGACCGCCCGGTGGTCGGAGTCACCCACCTCGAGGATCCTGGCGGAGGTGGGGAGCCAGCGATCGGGCCGGCTCAGCTGGTGGTCGATCCCCGCCCCCAGCGCACTGGGCAGCTCCACCGGCCAGGTGCCTCGAGCCGAGAGCCCCAGCGCGTCCGTGGCGCTCTCGCACTCCTGCAGTCCGCTGCGCCGCAGGTGGTCCGCGACCGCGTTGAAGTCGCCGCCGACGATGCCGCCGTTGTCCTCGCACCACTGCACCGCCCTGGCCAGCTGGGAGGACCAGCGAGGTGCCGGCGCCCAGCGTTGGACCGGTGGCGGGGGGTGGACGACGCTCAGGGTCTCGGGACCGTGGCCACCTCCGGTGAGCACGAGCGAGCCGAGCTGCAGGTCGGGTCCCTCCGTCGGCTCGTACGCCCCGAGCCTGCGGTGGACCACGATCCCCACGGCATCGAAGCGGGAGGTGGCGACGTCGGCGTTGGTGTGGGCGACGGTGTCGTCGCCGAGGATCTCCGCGACCTCCTCCACGACCTCGCTGGGAGCCTCCACGAGCAGCACGGCGTCGGCGAACGACTCCTGGACCGCCTCGGCGACGTCCGAGGCGGTCGTGTCGCGAGCATTGAAGCTGAGCACCGTCACGTCGGGTGCGTCGTCGAGGCTGGCTTCGTCGCGCAGGGCGCCGTCGCGCACGAGCAACGTGGCCACGAGGCCGACGCATCCCAGGCTGACGAGGGCCGTCACCAGGCTGGGCCGCACGAGTGTGCCGCGACGACGCCACGCCGCCCAGGCGAGACAGCACAGTGCGCCGACGCCGATGCCGAGCGCCGTCAGCATCCTCATCGAGGACAGCTGCGTGAACGGGTAGATCCTCCAGAGGCCGAGGTGCCCGGGGACCGTGAACAGCACGACCCCGAGGCACGAGACGGCCGCGAGCAGCCACCGGGCGACGACGAATCGGGGGCTGGTGCGGCTCACGCCGCCCAGTGTGCCGGGACGTCGGTGAACCGCCGGGAAACGAGATCGGGCGGGCCGGTGGGGCGTCCCGACCGAGGACCCGATTCGCTCAGGCGGGGCCCAGCTGCGTCTTCTGGAGCTTGCCCATGGCGTTGCGGGGGCGGGCGTCCACGAACCGCACCTCACGTGGCCGTTTGTGCCACGACAGGTCTTGGGCGACGTGGTCGACGAGACGCTCGGCGAGTGCCTCGGACGCGGTCGGCGTCACGACGAAGGCGACGATGCGTTGGCCGAGGTCCGGGTCCGGCAGACCCACCACGGCCACCTCGGAGACCTCCTCGATCGCGAGGAGTGACGTCTCGATCTCCCCGGCGCCGATGCGGTACCCGCCGGACTTGATGAGATCCACCGACTCGCGCCCCACGATGCGGTGGAAGCCGCTGTGGTCGATGACCGCCATGTCGCCGGTGACGAACCAGCCGTCGTCGGTGAAGCACTCGCGGGTCGCCTCCGGGAGGCCGAGGTAGCCCTGGAAGAGCAGCCGGCCGCGCACCTCGAGTCGGCCGATCGTCTCCCCGTCGTGGGGGACGTCGTCACCGTCGTCGGTGCGCAGCCGGGTCTCGGTGCCGCCGACCGGACGTCCCACCCAGCCGGGCCGGCGTTCGCCGTCGGCCCGGGTGCTGAGGGTGATCATGGTCTCCGTCATGCCGTAGCGCTCGACGGGCGACTGCCCGGTCAGCTCGGTGATCCGCTCGAAGACGGGCACCGGCAGCGGGGCGCTCCCGGAGACGAGGAGACGTGCCGAGGCGAGGCGGCGAGCCGCGTCCTCGTCCTGAGCGATGCGCGACCACACGGTCGGCACGCCGAAGTACATCGTGCCCTCCGCGTCGGCGTAGGCCTGCGGCGTGGGACGACCGGTGTGCACGACGCCGGAGCCCAGGTGGAGTCCGCCGAGCACGCCCAGGACGAGGCCGTGGGTGTGGAACAGCGGCAGGCCGTGGACGACGGTGTCGGCCGCGGTCCAGCCCCAGGCGTCGGCCAGCCCCTCCAGACCGGCCACGATCGCGCGATGGCTCAGGAGGACGCCCTTGGGGGCGCCGGTGGTGCCGGAGGTGTAGAGGATCATCGCGACGTCCTCGGCCGAGGAGGTCACCGGGTCGGCTGCCGCGGCGTCCGGTCGCGGCTCCGGTAGGACGGGCAGCTCGACGCCCTCACGAGTCGGGCCGAACCAGGCGGTGGCGCCGGAGTCGCGCACGACGTGCTCCACCTCGGCCGGCCCGGCGTCCGGGGGCACCGGCACGACCGGCACACCGGTGAGGACGCCGGCGGTGACGGCCACGACGGTCCCGAGGGTCGGCTCGGCGAGCACGGCCAACGGGCCGTCACCGGGAAGGGTGGCCCCGAGACGCAGAGCGCGACTGCGCAAGGCGGCCAGCGAGGTCCCGTCGCCGTCGACCGTGACGGTCTCGGTGGTATCGGTCGGATCGGCGCCGCGCAGCGCGGCCAGCAGCTCGGAGGTCACGAGAAGATCATCCCCGGCACGATGAGAGTGAGGCCCAGCGCCACCGGTCCGACCACGACCATGGACAGGCCCCACCGGGTCAGCAGCGTCGTCATGCGCGGCCGCTGCTCCTCGTCGACCGTCGTGGCCACGTAGGTGGCGCCCACCGTCGAGAAGGGGGAGACGTCGACGATGGAGGCGCAGATGCCGATCGCGCAGATGAGCGCCCAACCGGGGATGCCACCGTCGGCGATGAGCGGGAGAGCCAGCGGAACGAGCGCGGCGAGCATGCCGGTGGTGGACGCGAACGCGGAGATGAGCCCGGCGGCAGCGCACAGCAGCAGGGCGGCCACCAGCGGAGTGCCCAGCTTGGTGGCACTCTCGCCCAGCATGTCGATGACGCCCAGCTGGGTGAGCACGCCGACGTAGGTGATGATGCCGCCGACCAGCAGGACCGAACCCCAGTCGATGCGGGTCATGGCCCCCTTGCCGGCCTTGGGGTCGAAGAGGGCGAGCGCAGCGCCGAGGGCGAAGCCGAGGACGCCGATGTCCGGCTCCAGGCCGCTGAGCGAGAGCACGACGACGGCACCGACGAGCAGGACCATGAAGGCGATCGTGACGAGCTGCATCGTCGACGGGCGACCGACCTCCGGAGTCTCCCCGGTCTCTCCGGTGCCGCTGCCGAGCGTCGACTGGCCGTACTCGTTGAGCTCGGCACCGCGCGCGACCGCGGCGTCGGCGAAGGCGGGGGTGGCCGCTCCGGTCCGGCGGCCGAACATGACGTAGGCGACGGCCAGCAGCACGAGGTTGATCACGACGGCCACGACGAACAGCAGCAGGGGGCTGAAGCTGATGCCCGCGGAGTTCGCGGTGCCCCAGGTGATGATGCCGAACAGGCTCGTGGGCGCGAAGGCGCCGGCGCTCAGGCCCGTGCCCATCGCCAGTGCCATCAGCATGGGGTCGATGCCGCGCTTGTGGGCGATGCTCATGCCCATCGGGGCCATCACGAGTCCACCCAAGGGGGCGCCCATGGCCGAGATGCCGGCGGTCAGCACGAAGAAGACCGCCGGGAAGAGAGCATCTCGGTCGCCGACCCGGTTGAGCGAGGCACTGATCAGCCAGTCGATCGTGCCGTTGCTGTGGGCGATGCCGAAGAAGTACGTCACGCCCACCAGCAGCACCAGGATGCTGTGCGGGAACCCGGCGATGACGTCCTCCAGCGGCATGTCGGCGACCCACAGGCCGACGGCCGCGGCAACCGGGAACATCACGATCCCGATGTTGACGTTGCGCATCGCGGCGATCGTGAACACGGTCACGAACACCGCGAGGGCGATGAGCTGCTCTGTCATGTCTGCTCCTTGGGAAGCCATCGGGACGCCGCCGGGCCTTGTCCATCGGTCCACTCTGTGGCACAGTGGTCCGTACCGTGAACCGCCGATGTAACGTACCTCACGTACGGGGCGTCGGGCAACCAACCCTTGGTGCCGAGGAGCTCCCGTGGCCACTCACAGCGTCGTGTCCGCCTTCCGCGTCCTCGAGGCGGTGGCCGAGCATCAGCCCATCGGGCTGTCCGGGCTGGCACGCCAGGTCGGTCTGCCGAAGAGCACCACGCAACGCTGCCTGCTGACGCTGCAGGAGATCGGTTGGCTCCGGTCCACTGGCTCCGACCCCACCCGCTGGGTGATCACGTTCCGTGCCATGGCGGTGTGCGGCAGCGGTGGCGGGCAGGAAGGTCTGCGGGAGGCGGCTCTCCCGGTGATGAACGAGCTGCAGCTGGCGAGCACCGAGACCGTTCACCTGGCAGCACCGGACGGCGATCACCTGGTCCTCGTGGAACGCATCGACACATCGCACCGTCTGCGCGCGTTCCTCGCCCTCGGCGAACGCATCGCCCTGCACGCCTCGGCCACGGGAGTGGCCTACCTGTCCGCCTGTGCCGACGAGGTCGTCGAGGACTATCTCGGTGGGCCGCTCGCCGCGCAGACGTCGGAGACGATGACCGATCCCGCTGCCGTGCGGGACGCCGTGCGTGCCGTGCGTGACCGGGGCTACTCGGTCAACGTCGGCGGTCTGTCGTCGGGGATCAGCTCTCTCGGGGCGCCGATCGTCGACGGCAGGGGAGACCCGGTCGCCGCAGTCTCCGTCTCGGGCCCCAGCAGTCGACTCGTGCCGGAGCGGTTCGAGACCCTCGGTCCGATGGTTGCTGACGCGGCAGGTCGTATCGGTCGCGAGCTCGCCGGGGTGCGCTGATCCCGCGGGAGTGACGACATGCGAGAGCGCCCGCCCCCAGGGAGGGGACGGGCGCTCCGCACCGTTCGGATCAGTCGATCAGAGCGGCGTGATGTTGGTGGCCTGCAGGCCCTTCTGGCCCTGCTCCACGTCGAACTCGACCTTCTGGTTCTCCTCGAGCGTCCGGTAGCCGGACGACTGGATGGAGCTGAAGTGGGCGAAGACGTCGTCGCCGCCGTCGTCGGGGGCGATGAAGCCGAAGCCCTTTTCAGCGTTGAACCACTTCACGGTTCCAGTAGCCATGGGGATCTCTCTTTCGGTGAATGCGCTCACGCTTGTCGCGAGCGACTCGGGGTGTCGCGACGTACATCAACCTGAGAGGAACCCACACCCCCGCTGTAGCGAGGGATACTGCATTCGTATCCGCGGCAAGAAAACGCCTAACAACACCTCGACCCTATCAATGTCGGAGGTCGTCGCGCACCACCGCCACGCCGTGGCCGTGCTCACCCGGGTGGCAGACGTCGAGGACGTTGGTAGCGTGCCGCAGATGTCCGAGACCGCTGACGTGGAGAAGCTGACGCTCGTGGTGCTCGTCGACCCGGGCCTGCCGTCCCGTCGGGTGGACGCGGTGAAGGACGACCTGGTCCGGGACGTCGAGTCCTGGAACGGGATGCCGGTGGACCTTGAGGTGCGTTGTCAACGACTGATGCTGACGTCGGACAACGCGGTCGAGCTGGCCGACATCACCCGCGTGGTCGAGGAGGCCGACGTCGAGAACCGCGTCGTCCTCGTCGTGACCGAGATCCCGAGGCACACCGAGGGGCATCCGCTCGTGGCCGAGCTCCGGCCCGACCTGGGGGCGGCGATCATCTCGTGCCCGACCCTGGGCGTCTGGCGAACCCGTCGGCAGCTGCGGCGGATGATGCTGGCGTGCATCGCCCGCTCGATGTCCGACGTCCCGGGCCGGGACGTCGAGGACCTCGACCTGCGGTGGACGCGGTGGAGCGACAGCGACCACGGGTCCTCGTGCCTGATGCACGCCACCGACAGCCTGGCCCCGGCGCGGATGGTGATGGGCATGACGGCCGCCAACGAGCCGTTGACGACCGCGACCCGGCTCTCCAGCGCCCTCGCGGCAGGAGCGGCCGTCGGCGCCTTCGGCATCTTCTACAGCTCCATCTGGCAGATGGCGACGGCGTTGTCGGCGCAGCGGCTGGTCGCGATCACCGCCATCGCGATCGTGGCCATGACGGCCTGGCTGCTGTTCAGCAACCGGTTGTGGGACCGCGCCCGACGCGAGCCGTTGCGCCGCGTCGTGGCGTTGTACAACCTGTCGACGGTCCTGACGCTGGTCCTGTGCGTCGTCGCGCTCTACGCCACCCTCGTGGTACTGATCCTGCTGACGTCGTTGCTCGTCATCGACCCCGGATTCCTCGGTACCGTCCTGGGCGACGAGCCGTCGTGGCGGGACTGGGTGCACATCGCCTGGCTCGCCGCGAGCATGGGCGTCGTGGCAGGAGCACTCGGGTCGAGCTTCGACTCCGACACCGAGGTCCGCGACCTGACCCACGGCCAGCGCGAACGCCAGAGGCTGCCGGACCCGTCGCAGGACTGAGCCTGGGAACGAAGAGGCCCCCGCCGTGGCGGGGGCCTGCTGGTGCGCCATCAGGGACTCGAACCCCGAACCCGCTGATTAAGAGTCAGCTGCTCTGCCAATTGAGCTAATGGCGCGCGAGGAGAGACTCTAGCAGCGCTTCTCGCGCGCCGTGAAATCGAGTCGCGGTGATGCTGACGACATCGTGCTCAGTCCTCGGCGAGCAGCTCGAGGAGTGCCTGGGCCGCGTTGTGACCGGCGATGCCGCTCACGGCTCCACCGCGACGGGCGCCGCTGCCGCACAGGAGGACGCGAGGATGCGCGGTGCCCACGCCCCAACGCGCGGCAGGGGAGTCGGCCACCTCGTCATCGGCGAGCCACGGCCAACAGAGGTCCCCGTGGAAGATGTGACCGCCGGGCATGTTCAGCTCCGCCTCCACCTGCGTCGGAGTCTTGTGCTCCACACCGAGGATCAGTGGCTCCAGCGGCTCGGCGAGATGCTGGTCCATCGCGGTGAGGAACTGCTGGAACGCCTGGTCGCCAGCGGTGGCCCCGGTGAGGTTCTCGTACGGGGTGTGCAACCCGAAGTAGGTCAGCGTCTGTGCCTCGGTGTCGGCCAGCTCAGGGCCCAGGATGGAGCGATCGGTGAGGGTGTGGCAGTAGAGCTCCCCGGCCGCGAACGGTGCCTTGCCGCGCCGAGCGGCGGTGTGCAGGGCCTCCAGCTGGCTCAGCGACTCGTTGACGTGGAACGTGCCGGCGAAGGCGACGGCCGGATCGGCGCCGGAGCGCAGTCGAGGGAGCCTGGACACGAGCAGGTTGATCTTGAACTGCGAGCCGGACGGCCGTCCGTCCGGCTCCTCTGCTCCGTGCAGCAACGTGTGCAACGTCCAGGGTGCGACACCGCTGAGCACCCAGTCGGCGTCGACGGTGAAGTGGCCTTCCTGGTCGCGTCCCTGGACCTGCACCCCTGCCGGTTCCGCCGCATAGGTCTCGTCGGCGAGCACCTCCTCCCACGTCGAGACGTCGTGCACCTCCGCGCCGGTCATGATCTGCGCACCGGCCTCGCGAGCCGCGCGCTCGAGCTCCGCGGTGACGGCGCCCATCCCGCCGACGGGCACGCGCCACTCACCCGTGCCGTTGCCGATCAGGTGGTAGAGGAAGCAACGGTTCTGCACGAGTGAGGGGTCGTGCAGCGAGGCGAAGGTGCCGATGAGGGCGTCGGTGCCGACGACGCCGCGCACGAGGTCGTCGTCAAAGCGCCGCTCGATCGCCTCGCCGAGGGGACGCTCGACGACGTCGGACCAGATCGCCTGGTCGGTGATCCACCCGAGCTCCTCGACGCGGGGCAGCGGACCGAGAAGCGTCGGTGCGACGACGTCGGCCAGGGCCGCGACCTCCGCGTAGAACGTCTGCCACGCCGCGAACGCGGTCTCGTCGCCGGTGAGCCGTCGGAACGACTCACGCGTCGGCGCTGCCTCGTCGGTCTCGACAAGCAACCCGTCCGCGACGCCGTCGCGTTCGTACGGCGTGTACGACGCGGTGGAGCGCGAGCGGAGCTCCAGTCGCAGGCCGAGATCGTCGATCAGGGACTGCGGCATGAGGCTGACGAGATAGGAGAAGCGGGAGAGCCGGGCGTCATGACCCTCGAAGGGGAGCGCGCTCACCGCGGCCCCGCCGACGTGCTCGAGCCGCTCCACCACGACGACGTCCAGTCCGGCCCGCGCGAGGTAGGTGGCGGCGACGAGCGCGTTGTGACCGCCACCGACGACCACGACGTCGCACCGGGACTGCCGAGTCTCCTCGACCTCACCCGGCCGGGGTGCGAACCAGCCGTGGCCGGGTCTGCCGAACCACCTGCTCACCATCGCCCCATCATCGCCGATCCGGGGCCGACGGGTGCGGACGTCAGAAGCCGGACCAGCCTCGGCCCTGCTCGGCCTGACGACGGGCGTCGCGCAGCGCCTGGGCGCGGTCGGGGTCGTGAGCGGCACGGTCGGCCCGATGGTCGAGGTCGAACCACCGACGCATGGCCACCCACAGGCCGGCCAGGGAGACGACGACCAGGGCCGTCAGGATCCACCAGAGCATGAGCGCAGCGTACGTCGTTCCGAGCACCGTGCGATCGGCGTCACACGTCTCGTAGGGTGATCGTCATGGATCGGGGAGCAGGCACGGACCAGAACACCGACGGCGGCCCGGGGCTGGAGCCACCGGCACGGTGGAAGCTCATCGGGCCCGGCATCGTCGTCGCCGGCACCGGAGTGGGGGCCGGCGACCTCGTCGCCACGCTCTCCGCCGGAGCCAACTACGGCTATGCGCTGCTGTGGGCCGTGATCGCCGGGACGATCTTCAAGATCGTGCTCGTCGAGGGCGCCGGACGGTACGTCCTCGCCTCCAAGCAGACCATCTTCCAGGGCTGGCGCTCGCTGGGCCGCTGGACCGGGTGGTACTTCGGGCCCTACATCGTCATCTGGGGCTTCGTCTACGGGGCCACGGCGATGTCCTCGTCCGCCCTGCCGCTCGTGGCGCTGTTCCCGGACGGGCCGGACCTGAAGGTCTGGGCCATCGCGATGGGTCTGGTGGGCTTCGGCATCGTGTGGCTCGGTCGCTACGGGTGGGTCGAGAAGATCATGGCTCTGTTCGTCGGGCTCATGTTCGTCACCGTCGTCGGGGCCGCGGTCCTGGCCACGCCCAACATCCCCGACATGCTTCCGGGGCTCGTGCCCACCATCCCCGAGGGGGCACTGGTCAACACCCTCGCCGTGGCGGGTGGTGTCGGCGGCACCATCACGCTCGCGGCCTACGGGTACTGGTTGCGAGAGAAGGGCTGGGCCAACGAGCGCTGGATGCGGGTGATGCGCCTCGACAACGGCGTCGCCTACCTCGTCACCGGGATCTTCGTCGTCGCGATGCTGATCGTCGGCGCGGAGCTGCTGTACAGCGCCAACATCGCGCTCGCCACCGGTGACCAGGCACTCGTCGACCTCTCCGACGTGCTGGACGAGCGCTACGGTGCCGTCTTCGGCAAGCTCTTCCTGTTCGGCTTCTGGGCCTCGTCGTTCTCCTCCCTGATCGGCGTGTGGAACGGCGTCAGCCTGATGTTCGCCGACTACCTCGGCACCTCACGGGGCCTCGACGCCGACGACCCGCGGATGCACGGCGGCGGCAGCTACTACAAGGCCTACGTGCTGTGGCTGACCTTCCCGCCGATGCTGCTGCTGTTCCTCAACGAGCCGGTGGCGATCATCCTGGCCTACGGCGTCCTGGGATCGATCTTCATGCCGTTCCTCGCCATCACGCTGCTCGGTCTGCTGAACACCGACCGCACCCCGAAGCGGTGGCGCAATCGGATCTGGGGCAACTTCGCCCTCGGTCTGTGCGCGGCGCTCTTCCTCGCCGTCGGGCTCAACGAGCTCTACAAGGCGGTCACCGGGGTCTTCTGACCGGCGCTGACCTGGTGGTCACCCCTGGCAGAAGAGCTGGGCGTAGGGGCCGGTCGCGGTGCGACGCTCCGTGACGCGACCGTCCACCGTGACGGTGCAGCTGATCCTCGTGGCCCGTGGCCCGGCCTGGGCGAAGATCTGTGCGTAGTCGGGCCGGCCGTAGACCTTGGTGCTCATCGACCACGACGCGCCCGGCTTCCGCACCGTGCCGTTACTGCGGTCGGGACTCGTCGGGACGAGGTAGCCGAGGACCCAGACCGGCTCGTCGGAGGTGACGGCGAGCCGTACGTCGCGCACCCTGGTGGAGCTGCTCGCACCCTCACCGAGCAGGCCCGGCTGCCCCTCGAAGGTCATCGTGCTGCCCTGCGGCCGCTCACCGACGACCTGCTCGCGGGATCGCCCCTCGGCCGCCTTCGTGAACTCGGGCTCGGGACGCGGACTCAGCGTGGGGGCGGGGCCGACGCCGGCGTCCGCGTGGTCCCCGGCGTTCGGCAGGGGAACGAAGAGCACGACCAGGATCACGGCCACGACGATCAGCGCCATGACCGCCAGGGGGTTCCGTGAGAGCCAGCTCATGCCGATCCAACGATTCGCTTCTCGTTCGGCTACGCACGCGACGTCACGCTCACGACACGTGCTCCACGCGTGGGTTACGTTGTCGTGACGGGGGCCACACGAGGCGGTCCGGACGTCTCGGGGGAGACCATGCGCAAGACCATCGTCGGTGAGTTGTCGGCAGAGTTCCTCGGCACGATGATCCTCATCCTGTTCGGGTGCGGCGTCGTCGCGCAGGTGATCACGGGAGGGTTCCCGGACGAGGTCAACGGTGGCGACCACAACACCATCGCCTGGGGGTGGGGCCTCGGTGTGGCGTTCGGTGTCTTCGTGGCCGCCCGGATCAGCGGGGCCCACCTCAACCCGGCCGTCACCCTGGCACTCGCGGTCTTCCGCGGGTTCGAGTGGCGCAAGGTGCTCCCGTACTCCCTCGCCCAGCTGGCCGGAGCCTTCGTCGCCGCGATCATCGTGCGGTTCGTGTACGCCGACCAGATCGCCAACGTCGACCCCGACCACACGGGGGCGACGCAGGGCATCTTCTCGACGTCGCCCGGTGAGGGCGTCTCCATCGCCACGGCGTTCGCCGACCAGATCGTCGGCACCGCCATCCTGGTGGCCGTGGTGCTGGCGCTCACCACCGCCGCCAACAACCCGCCGCTGTCCAACATGGCGCCGCTCATGATCGGCCTGCTCGTCGTCGGCATCGGCATGGCGTGGGGGACGAACGCCGGGTACGCCATCAACCCCGCGCGCGACCTCGGTCCGCGCCTCGCGTCGCTGATCACCGGTTACGAGGACGCCCTGTACGTCGCCGGGGGCGACCAGCTGTACTTCTGGCTGCCGATCGTGGCGCCGCTGCTCGGCGGGCTGGTCGGGGGTGCGATCTTCCACTGGCTGATCGACGTCCACCTCCCGCCGGAGGAGACCGAGCCGGAGCCCGAGCCGACGCCCGAGCCCGGCTCGACGTCCGCCTGACCCACTACGCTCTCAGCACATCACCGGAGGAGAACCCATGGCAGATTTCGTCGGAGCCATCGACCAGGGCACCACCAGTACGCGCTTCATGATCTTCGACCACGACGGTGCGGAGGTGGCGCGGCACCAGCTGGAGCACGAGCAGATCCTGCCGAAAGCCGGTTGGGTGGAGCACGACCCTGCCGAGATCTGGGAGAACACCCAGACGGCCATCCGCGGTGCGCTCGACAAGGCCGAGCTGCAGGCCGACGACCTCGCCGCCATCGGCATCACCAACCAGCGCGAGACCACGGTCGTGTGGGATCGCCGCACCGGCGAGCCGTACGCCAACGCCATCGTCTGGCAGGACACCCGCACCGATCGGATCGCGGCCGCGCTCACGCGAGCCGGGCACGACGAGCTGATCAAGCACAAGGCCGGGCTTCCGCCCGCGGCCTACTTCTCCGCCGGCAAGATCCAGTGGATCCTCGAGAACGTCGACGGTGTGCGCGAGGCTGCGCAGGAGGGGCACGCGATCTTCGGCAACACCGACACGTGGCTCATCTGGTGGCTCACCGGTGGCCCGGAGAACGACCAGGGTCCCGAGGGGCTGCACGTCACCGACGTCACCAACGCCGGCCGCACGATGCTCATGGACCTGGAGTCGCTCTCGTGGGACGAGGAGCTGATCTCGCTCTTCGACATCCCGCAGCAGATGTTGCCGCAGATCCGGTCGTCGTCGGAGGTGTACGGACACACCCTCGCCGACGGACCGCTCGGTGGTGAGGTCCCCGTCGCAGGAGACCTGGGCGACCAGCACGCCGCGCTGTTCGGGCAGGCCTGCTTCGCTCCGGGGACCTTGAAGAACACGTACGGGACGGGCAACTTCCTGGTGCTCAACACCGGAACGGAGATCGTCCGCTCCGACAACGGGCTGCTCACCACGATGGGCTACAAGCTGGGCGACGCGCCGGCCGTCTACGCCCTCGAGGGCTCGATCGCCGTCACCGGCTCGGCCATCCAGTGGCTGCGCGACCAGCTCGGCGTCATCTCCGCGGCGGCCGAGACCGAGGAGCTCGGACGTTCGGTCGACGACAACGGGGGCGTCTCCTTCGTCCCGGCGTTCTCCGGGCTCTTCGCGCCCTACTGGCGCCCTGACGCGCGCGGTGCCATCGTCGGGCTGTCCCGCTTCAACACCAAGGCGCACATCGCCCGCGCCGCCCTCGAGGCCGTCTGCTACCAGAGCAAGGACGTCGTCGACGCCATGGTGGCCGATGCCGGGCTGGAGCTCGACGCGCTCAAGGTCGACGGCGGCATCACCGCCAACGATCTGTGCATGCAGATCCAGGCCGACGTCCTGGGCGTCGACGTCAGCAAGCCGGTCGTGGCCGAGACCACGTGTCTCGGTGCCGCCTACGCCGCCGGTCTCGCGGTCGGCTTCTGGTCGGGCACCGACGAGCTCGCCGAGAACTGGGACGAGGCCAGCCGGTGGAGCTCGCAGTGGGACGACGAGCAGCGGGCGGCAGGCTACGCGCAGTGGCGCAAGGCCGTCGACCGGTCTCTCGACTGGATCGACGACGATGAGCAGGAGTGAGGCGGGCGTCGCGTCGGCGTCGGGCGCGTGGTCCACGTCTCCTCGGGGCGCGTTCTCCCCTCACCCCTGATTGACTGGCCGCATGCGTGCCGTACCTCTTTCCCTCGAGTCCCGTGAGGCCGCTCTCGACGCGATGGCCGCCCAGACGCTCGACGTCCTCGTCATCGGCGGAGGCGTCGTCGGAGGTGGTGCCGCGCTGGACGCCGCCACGCGCGGCCTGAGCGTCGGGCTCGTGGAGGCCCGCGACTTCGCCTCCGGCACGTCCAGCCGCTCCAGCAAGCTGATGCACGGTGGCCTGCGCTACCTGGAGATGCTCGACTTCCGGCTGGTGGCCGAGGCGCTGAAGGAGCGGGGACTCAACCTGCAGAAGCTCGCGCCGCACCTCGTGCGCGAGGTGGGGTTCCTGTACCCGCTGACCCATCGGGGCTGGGAGCGGTTCTACGCCGGTTCCGGCGTCGCCCTCTACGACGCCATGAGCCGTGCGTCGGGTTACGGCGCGGGCGTCCCGCTGCATCGTCACAAGACCCGACGCGGTGCGCTGCGGCTCATGCCGGCGCTGCGCAAGGACGCCATGGTCGGCGCCATCCACTACTACGACGGTCAGGTCGACGACGCCCGCCACACCATGTTCCTGTCGCGCACGGCCGCGGCGTACGGCGCCCACGTCGCCAGTCGCACCCGCGTCATCGACCTCCTCCGTGAGGGCGACCGGGTCGTCGGCGCCCGCGTCAAGGACCTGGAGACCGGGCGTGAGCTGGACGTGCACGCCCGTCAGGTCATCAACGCCACGGGAGTGTGGACCGACGAGACGCAGTCGTTCGCCGGGCAGCGCGGACAGTTCCACGTCCGCGCGTCCAAGGGCATCCACCTGGTGGTGCCCCGTGATCGCATCAGAGGCGAGTCCGGGTTGATCCTGCGGACCGAGAAGTCCGTGCTGTTCGTCATCCCGTGGGGTCGGCACTGGATCATCGGCACCACCGACACCGACTGGGACCTCTCCAAGGACCACCCGGCGGCGAGCCGCTCGGACATCGACTACCTGCTCGAGCACGTCAACTCCGTGCTCAACCAGCCGCTCACCCATGACGACGTCGAGGGCGTCTTCGCCGGGCTCCGTCCGTTGCTCGCGGGCGAGAGCGAGGCCACCAGCAAGCTCTCCCGCGAGCACGCCGTCGGCACCGGCGTGAAGGGGCTCGTGGTCATCGCCGGCGGCAAGTACACCACCTACCGCGTCATGGCCAAGGACGCCGTCGACGCCGCGGTGCACGGCTTGAGCGCCCAGCTGGACCGGACTGTCCCGCCGTGCTGCACCGAGGACGTCCCGCTGCTCGGCGCCGACGGCTACGAGGCGTTGTGGAACCAGCGTCGCAAGCTGGCGGACGAGAGCGGTCTCAGCGTCGCCCGCATCGAGCACCTGCTCGGACGGTACGGGTCGCTCGTCACGGAGGTGCTCGACCTCGTGGCCGAACGGCCCGACCTGGGTCGTGGGCTCGACGGTGCGGACGACTACCTGCGTGCGGAGATCGTCTACGCCGCCTCGCACGAAGGCGCCCGTCACCTCGACGACGCCATCGCCCGGAGGACCCGCATCTCCATGGAGACCTTCGACCGAGGCACCGAGGTGGCGGTCGAGGTCGCCGAGCTCATGGGCGAGGTCCTCGGCTGGAGCGAGGAGCAGCGCGATCGCGAGGTCGACCACTACCTGAAGCGCGTCGAGGCCGAGCGGGAGAGCCAGACGATGCCCGACGACGAGACCGCCGACGCCGCCCGCATGGGCGCCCCCGACGTCGTGCCGGTCCTGCGTGACGGGACCGGGACGTGAGCTCGGAGGACGAGCACTCCGTCCTCGAGGAGCTGGTCGACGACGTCGCCGAGGAGCTGGAGGAGATCGAGGAGCGATCGCCCCTCGCGCGCACCCTCATCACGGTGGCCGCCACGGTGGTGCTGGTCGCCCTGCTCGCCGGGGTGCTCCTGGCGGTCTCGATGCTCATGCGGGGCACCGAGACGGCACGCAGCAGCATCGACTCCGCCGACGTGCCGCAGGTCGCCATCCGGGCCGGTGATGCCGACGTCCGCGTCATCGAGGGCGACAACCAGTCGATCGACGTCGAGGCCGACGTCACCAGCGGGCTGACGAGCACGAGCTACGAGCTGCGTCGTCGTGGTGCGGAGATCGAGGTCGTCACCGGATGCTTCGCGCTGCTCAACCCCGGCTGCGGCGTCGACCTCGTGGTCACCGTGCCGCAGGGCTTGCCGGTGGAGATCAGCACCAGTGGCGACATCGAGGCGGACGGTCTCACTGATCGGGTGCTCACTCTCGCGTCCACGGAGGGCGACGTGCGCGCCACCGACCTCGAGGTGGACGAGCTGTCCGCGACGACCCGCGGCGGTGACGTCACCGCCACCTTCGCGGCCGACCCGTACGCCGTGAAGGTGACGACCACGTCGGGCGACGTCGATGTCACCATCCCGGGGCGCGAGCGGGACTACCGCGTGGACGTCGCATCCGAGACCGGTGAGGCCGAGACGGCCGTGGAGTCCGTGGAGGACGCGGACAGCTTCATCCGGATGCGCTCGACGTCAGGGGACGTCGCGGTCGCGCAGGGCTGAGACGACCTCGGCCCGGGCTGCCTACTCGGGGCTCTCCTGGAGGGCACGAACCTCGATCCGCGAGCCCAGTGCGGCGGAGGCCTGCTCCGCCCAGGTGAGCGCCTCGCCCTCGTCCGGTGCCTCGACGATCCAGAAGCCGCCGACGTACGCGGCGGCCTCGACGAACGGTCCGGGAGTGTGTCGGGTTCCCTCGTCGGTCGCCTCCACGGTCGTCGCGGTCGAGGGTGGCTGCAGACCGCCCGCCGTCACGAAGGCGCCTGCCTCGTGGAGATCGGAGTTGAACCGCTCCACGGCGGCCATCATGGCCTCCAGCTCCGCGGGGTCGAGCTCCTGCATGGACTCCATCGTCGGCTCCTCGGTGGCGTCGTGCGGGACGGTCAGGAAGTACTGGGTCATCGTGGTTCTCCTTCTGGGTGGAACGTGCTCGCGGTCGCGGAGCACGTCAGCTCGTGCGCTCGTCGTGGGATTCCTGGACCTTCGCCGTAGGTCGCCTGCGGAAGAGTCGGCGGCGACGACGGGCGCTCGGTTCGGCATGCTGGGATGCCTCCGCGTCCTCGGCTCTCCGTCGGGCCTTCTCGGCGCGGGCCGCTCGACGACCGGCCCACGCGTCCACAGCGGCCTCGACGTCCCGTGGCATGGTGATCAGGGGTGGGCCGGCCGGAAGCTCGTAACGCGCCTCGACGACCCGATGGTTGAACTGCTCGAGCTCGCGGCGCACGGCCACCTCGCTCGAGAGCCGATCAAGCCGCTCGTCCAGTGCGGCGTCCTCCTTGCGGAGCTGCACGGACCTCGGCAGCAGTGCGAGCCGCTCCCGCTTCAGGAGACTCTTGAGCCACCAGTCGGGATCGTGGTGGTCGGGCAGGTCGAGCGGTTTCCCGCTGCCCGGTAGGTCCTCGAACTCGCCACGCTCGATCGCCTCGCGGATCTTCAGGTCGGCGATCAACGCGATCGCCACCTCGATGTCGAACGAGAAGGCTGCGGGGTTGTAGAACGAGAGGGGCGGTCTCGGCTCCCGATCGGTCATGAGTCCTCCCACCGTTCTCCAGTCAACTGTATTATGTCACCTGTATTGAAACACGAGGAGGCGCTGTGCCCAAGCAGGTCGATCATGGTGAGCGGCGCGAGGCTCTTGCTCGTGCCCTGTGGACGATCGTCGACGAGCGAGGCTGGGCGCGAGCGACCATGCGTGAGGTGGCCCGCGAGGCGGGAGTCTCGCTGGGGCAGGTGCAGCACTACTTCTCCTCCCGCGCGGAGATGCTCGACTTCGCCATCGAGTTCGCCGCGGCCGGGACCCTGCAGCGGGTCGCGCAGGGAATGGCTGCCCTCGATCAGCCTCCGCATCCTCGCGATGTGCTGCGCGTGGTCCTCGTCGAGCAGCTCCCGCTTCGACCCGACGCTCGTGCGACCAGTCGGATGAACGCGGCCTACGTCCTCGAGGCGCTGCACGACCCGGCATTGCACCACCGGGTCGCCGCCGGGCTCCGTGAGGGGCGAGCGAAGCTGGAAGCCCTCGTTCGACAGGCGATGGACGACGGCCAGATCTCTCCGGATCGGGACGCGGCGATCGAGACGGACCTCCTTCTCGCGTTGACCGGATTCGCTCCACTGCTCGAGCTCGGCGTCCTCGATCCGCAGGCGGCGCTCGCGGCCATCGATCAGCACCTGGATCGGCTCTTCGGTCCGGCGCCGTGATGTCCGGTGACGGGGCGCGACGCGCGGCCGGGAGCGGGTTCAGCCAGGGCTCCCCAAGCCGGCGATCAGGGCATGGACGAGCCGGCGGGGGACGTAGTCGGCGTCGTCGTCGGCGACGATGCACAGGTTGCCGACGCCGCGCATGAGCTCGTAGGCCGTGATGTCGGAGGTGACCTCGCCGGCCTCGCCGGCCGCCCGCAGGAGCTCGGCGCACACGGGGACGAGACGTTCGAGGAAGTAGGTGTGGAGCGTCTCGAAGCCTGCCTGGTCGCCTCGTAGCGCGGCGGCGAGGCCGTGCTTGGTGACCAGGAAGTCCACGAAGCCGTCGATCCACTCCGACAGCGCGTCGTGGGGGGTCGGGCACGTCGTGAGCAGGGCGGGTCCGGCCTGTGCGCAGGCCTCCACCTGGTGCCGGTAGACCGCCACGACCAGGTCGGCTCGCGTCGGGAAGTGCCGGTAGATCGTGCCCATGCCGACCCCGGCCTCGGCGGCGATCTGCCGGACCGGTGCGTCCACGCCGGAGGAGACGAAGACGGCTGCTGCGGCGTCCAGCAGGGCCTGCTCGTTGCGTCGTGCGTCGGCGCGCTTGGAGGGACGTGCGGCGGGGCTCTGGGTTTCGCTCATGGCGGCCTTCCCGTGGGTGCGCTTGATAAGCGGAGCGACGCTCCGTATAGTTTCCGGAGCAACGTTCCGGATCAACGTCGATGATGCCAGATCCGGGGGCGCGGCACCAGCACAGTCACAGACGGAGGACCACTCATGAATCACCGCACGCTCGGACGCACCGGCGTCGAGGTCAGCACACTCGCCCTCGGGGCGATGAACTTCGGGCGGATCGGCCGCACGACGCAGGAGGAGGTCTCCGGCATCGTCGCCGAGGCGCTCGACGCGGGGATCAACCTGATCGACACCGCCGACGCCTACAGCGCAGGGGAGTCCGAGGAGATGGTGGGCCGCGCCATCGCCGGGCGCCGCGACGACGTCCTGCTCGCCACGAAGGCGACGCTGCCGATGGGAGAGGGCCCCAACCGCAGCGGCGGCTCGCGCCACTGGATCGTCACGGCCCTGGAGGACAGTCTGCGCCGCCTGGACGTCGACCACGTCGACCTGTACCAGATGCACCGCTGGGACCCTGCCACGAGCGATGAGGAGACCCTCGCCGCTCTCACCGACCTCCAGCGTGTCGGGAAGATCCGCTACTTCGGTTCCTCGACCTTCCCGGCGCACCGACTCGTGCGGGCCCAGTGGGTCGCGGACGCACGACACCTGGGTCGCTACGTCACCGAGCAGCCGAGCTACTCCATCCTGCAGCGCGGCGTCGAGCGCGACGTGCTGCCCGTGGCCGAGGAGCACGGGCTCGGCGTGCTGACGTGGAGCCCGCTGGCCTCGGGCTGGCTCACCGGCGCCATCCGCAGCGGTCGCGAGATCTCGACGAGTCGCTCCGCCTTCATGACCCAGCGCTTCGACCTGACCGTCCCGGAGAACCAGGCGAAGCTGGACGCCGTCGAGCAGCTGGCCGTCGTCGCCGACGGGGCGGGCCTGACGATGATCCAGCTGGCACTGGGGTTCGTCACGGCCCATCGGGCGGTGACCAGCGCCATCATCGGCCCCCGCACGACGGAGCACCTTCACTCGCAGCTGGCCGCCTCCGACGTCACGCTCGGCCCGGAGGTGCTCGACGCGATCGATGCGATCGTGACTCCCGGCGTCGACCTGGCTCCGCAGGAGAAGAACGACGCTCCGCCCGCGCTGCTCGACTCGGCCCTGCGGCGGCGTTGAGGCGCCGCAAGCACGAAGGTCGGCTCCCCGACACGGACCAGGGGTCCGCATCGAGGAGCCGACCTCCTCGCCATGGGGTGGACGACGGGATTTGAACCCGCGACCACCGGCACCACAAGCCGGGGCTCTACCGCTGAGCTACGCCCACCATGGTGTGCCAGGCGTGCGCCCGACACAGCGGAGACGATCATACTGCAGGCCGCGGGTCGGGAGGGTCGGGGTCCCGCTCAGGACGGCGTCGTCCCGCCGACCTCGGCAGCGAGGGCACGCGCGGTGTCGCTGTCAGGTCCTGGCTGATCGACGAAGATCGCCTGCCGGTAGTACCGCAGCTCGTCGATGCTCTCGGTGATGTCGGCCAGGGCGCGATGGTTCCCGGCCTTGGGCGGGGAGGCGAAGTAGGCACGCGGGTACCACTGACGAGCGAGCTCCTTGATGGAGGAGACGTCGATGACGCGGTAGTGCAGCCAGCCCTCCAGCTCCGGCATGTCGCGGGCGAGGAAGGCCCGGTCCGTGCCGATGGAGTTGCCGGCGAGCGGTGCCTTGCCGGCCTCCGGCACGAACTCGCGCACGTACTCCAGCACCCTCTCCTCAGCCTCGCGCAGCGTGATGCCGGCGTCGAGCTCGGTGATGAGACCGGACGCCGTGTGCATCTGGGTGACGACCTCGTTCATCTGCTCGAGCGCCGCCGCGGGCGGCTTGATCACGAGCTCGACGCCCTCGCCGAGGACGTTGAGCTCGAAGTCCGTCACGAGCGCGGCCACCTCGACGAGCGCGTCGTCGTCGGTGGAGAGTCCGGTCATCTCGCAGTCGATCCACACCAGCTTGTCGTTCACACGTCCGACCCTAGGGCACTGCCCTGACGGGGGCGGCGAGGCCCGCCGACCGTCCCGGTAGGCTCGCCGGGAACCGATCGGGGTGCTCGCCCGTTGTCCGAGCGGCCCGTCAAGACCCTCAGGAGCACCGCCCGTGACGAACGACCGGAAGAAGCGAGCCGAGCGCGCAGAGCAGATGCGCAAGGAGCGCGAGAAGGCCGAGAAGCGCCAGCGCAACGTCATCACCGTCGTGATCGTCGTCATCGTGATCGCCCTCATCGGGGGCGCGGGCTGGGCGATCAGCACCACGTCCTCGGACAACGCCAAGGCCACCGAGCTCACGGTGCCCGAGGGAGCCACCGACGACTACGGCGTGCTCTACACACCCGAGGACGCCGGCGCCGAGGACGTCGACGGTGAGCCCGTCGTCGTCGAGCTGTACGAGGACTTCCTGTGCCCCGGCTGCGGTGCCTTCGAGCAGAGCAGCGGTCAGTTCCTGAACCAGATGGTCGCCGAGGGGCAGATCTCCGTCATGTACCGCCCGTACGCCTTCCTCACGGCCCAGAGCAGCAACCGCTACTCCCAGCGCGCGGCCAACGCCGCCGCCTGCGTGCTCGACGACGCCGGGGTCGAGGCGTTCAAGCAGATGCACGACATCCTCTTCGCGAACCAGCCGTCCGAGGGCGGTGCCGGCCCGGAGAACGACGAGCTCGCCGACTTCGCCGAGCAGGCCGGCGCCGGTGACATCTCGCAGTGCCTGAAGGTCGAGACCTTCACGCCGTGGGTCGAGGCCGCGCTCGAGGCCGGCAAGGAGGCCGACGTGAGCGGGACGCCCACCGTCCGCATCGACGGTGAGGACGTCTCCGGCGCAGAAGAGGGAACCATCCCCGGGCCGGCGGAGCTGCAGGCCGCGATCGAGGCGGCACAGGGTTCCTGAGCGGTTTCAGGCCACGGCGGCGCCGAGTGCGGCTCCGGCCACGCACAGGGCGAGCATGCCGACGCTGCTGAGCAGGATCCCCGTGGTGTCCCGGCGCAGCGACAGGCGCGCCGTGGCCAGGCTCGCGGCGCTGAAGGTCGTGTAGCCGCCGAGCAGGCCCACGCCGACGACGAGAACGGTGTCGTCGCTCGGCGCCAGGCCCAGCAGCAGCCCGAGGGCGAGCGAGCCGGTGCCGTTGACCACGAAGAGCCCCCACGGTCGACGGGAGCCGAGTCGTCGCGTGACGGCCTGCTCCAGGAACAGTCGGACCGACGAGCCGACGCCGCCGGCGACGGCCATGAGCAGGAGCGTCATCGCGACCACCGCCGTCCGGCGGCGAGACCGGCCAGGGCGAGCAGCCACCCGCCGGCGAGCGTCGCGAGCGCGTAGCCCACGGCCAGACGTGGATGTGCGGTGAGCAGGTCGTGGGTCTGCACCGCGAACGCGCTGTAGGTGGTGAAGCCGCCGAGCAGGCCGGTGCCCACGGTGGTGCGCCACGCCGGCGAGGAGACGGAGGAGACGACGATCCCGAGCAGCAGCGACCCCACGAGGTTGACGGCGAGAGTCCCCCACGGGAGCACGTCGAAGGAGTCCAGGCCGACAGTGACGCCGTGGCGGGCCAGCGTCCCCACGGCGCCACCGAGGCCGACCGCCAGGACGAGGCGGTACGAGGGTGCGCTCATGGCGCGAACCTACTCACCCGCTCCGTAGGGTCGTCCCATGGACGTCTCGCGACTCGTGCTCGGCACCATGCACTTCGGTACCCGGACCGACGAGCCGACGGCCCGCGCGATCCTCGACCGATTCGTCGAGGCTGGTGGCCGGACGCTGGACACCGCCGACTGCTACGCGTTCTGGCAGTCCACCGACGGCCGCGGAGGCGACAGCGAGCGCGTCCTCGGACGGTGGCTCGCCGGCGACCGCGAGCGCCGCGCTGCCGTCGAGATCGCGACGAAGGTCGGCCAGGAGCCCAGCGGCGAAGGCGTGGAGGGGCTCGCGCCCGACGTCGTCGCACGGGCGGCCGCCCGAAGCCTGGAGCGGCTGGGCGTCGACGCCGTCGACGTGTACTGGGCGCACGGTGAGGACCGTTCCGTCCCGCTGGGGGAGACGGTGGCGGCATTCGGTGCGCTCGTGGAGGAGGGCCTGACTCGACGCCTCGGGCTCTCCAACCACCCGACGTGGCGCCTGGAGCAGGCGCGTCGCATGGCTCTCGACGATCGTCTGGAGCCGTTCTCGCTCGTGCAGCTGTCGACGTCGTACGTCGAGCCGCGACCGGGTGCGCACGTGGAGGGCAAGGACCACCGCTTCGGGTTCGTCACCGACGAGACGATCGACTACCTCACCGAGCACCCCGAGCTCGAGCTGTGGGCGTACTCGCCGCTACTCGCCGGTGCCTACGACCGATCCGACCGGTCCCTCCCGTCGGCCTACGAGCACCCCGGGACGCGCGAGCGGCTCGCGGTGCTCGAGGACGTGGCCGGCCGGCGCGGCGTCGCGCGGTCCACCGTCGTGCTGGCCTGGCTGCTCGCCCGTCGTCCCGAGGCGCGGCCCATCGTCGGCGTGAGCAGCCTGGCTCAGCTCGATGCCGCGGTCGCCGTGCGCGACGTGGACCTGGACGATGACGAGCTCGCCCGGCTCGACGCGCCACGATAGAGACGCTGCGCGCCCGGCAGGACTCGAACCTGCGACCCAGAGATTAGAAGGCTCTTGCTCTGTCCAGCTGAGCTACGGGCGCTCTGGGCCACAGCCTAGGACATGTCCGATCGACCCCGACGCCGTCCGGACTGCGCCGCATCCCGCCTGACCGCGTTGTCGGGCCTCGCGGGACAACGACGGTATGACGTCGTCCCTCCCTCCGAGCACTTCGCTGCGCTCCGTGCAGGGCGGTGCCCCCACGCCGTGTCGGACGGCCGCGGATGACGCCCGGAGCGACGGCGCGGGTTCATCGGACGTGTCCCCGTCGTGCCGCGTGCGGTGCGGGTGGCGTGTCATAGGGTCGGCCGGGTGGACGAGAGCAGAACAGCACCGGCGCCCACGGAGGGTCGCCACGTCGACGAGGGCGCCGGTCGGGGAGAGATCCCGGCGAAGCTGCCCCGGCGTCGCGAGCGTCCGGTCCAGCGCGGAC
>JBQGDU010000182.1:0-13285 GCA_052039245.1 Aeromicrobium sp.
GCGTAGCCGAGCAGCCCGGTGGGGTTCTGCGGCAGAGCACCGACCTTGAGCTCGATGGAGCGGATCTCGGTGAACCTCTCCGCCAGCGAGGCGCCGACGATGCCGATCAGCCCGGGCGCGAGCCCGCACTGCGGCACGAAGGCCTGGTGGGGGCGCCGGGCCCCGGACGGCAGATCGGTGGAGCCGGGGCGGGCGCCACTCAGCTCCACGACGCGGTTGGTGGTGGGCACGTCCTCGGTGAGGTCGAAGTAGTGCACGCCGACGTCGTACGCGGCCTCTGCGACCGTGATGTTGAGGTGGTACGGCAGGCAGGAGACGACGGCGTCGACCTCGGTGAGCGCCTTGCGGACCGCGACGCCGTCGGCGACGTCCACGGCCTCGGCGTCGATGCCCAGCCCCTCGCGTGGGGTCGCGTCGAAGCCCACGACGGTGAAGCGGGCGCGGACGAGCAGCTCGGCGACGAGCTCACCCACCTTGCCCAGGCCGAACACCGCCACGCGGTTGATGGAACGGGACACGGGTCCTCCTCGGGCCAGGCGACGGATCACGTCGCTGAGACGCGACGCCCAGGGGTGGTGGACGTCACGTCGATGGTAGACCGGGGAGGACCCGCTGTCTGTACCGTCCGGACGGTTCACGGGTGACGATTCGGTGACGCCGGTCGGCGGTGGATGCCCGAGAGCTGGTTTCGATACGGCGCCGCCCGTTCGTTCCTCACGGCGGCCCCTACTCAACCAGCGAGGCTCGAGCAACCCCACCGCCGAGCAGCCTCGACCCGCGAGGGCTGGGCAGACCACGCTGGCTGAGTAGCCGGGGCCGCGACGAAGGAGCTGGCCACGGCGTATCGAAGTCAGCTCCGATCCGGCGAGGAAACCTCCACCGACCTCAGACCGTGGGGATCGTCGTGGCCTCGGCGCGGTTGGCCGCCGAGACGACCGCGCGCAGCGACGCCATGACGATGTTGGCGTGGATGCCGACGCCCCACACGATCTCCCCCGCGATCTCGCACTCGACGTACGCGGCCGCGAGGGCGTCACCTCCGGAGGACAGAGCGTGCTCGGAGTAGTCCAGGACGCGGATGTCCGCTCCGGCCTGGCGCATGCCGTCGACGAACGCGTCGACCGGCCCGTTGCCCTCACCCTTGAACGAGCGCTCCTCCCCCCGCACGACGAGGTCGACGACCTGCTGGTCGTGACCGTCGGTGGAGGTGGTGGAGCTGAAGGTCACCAGGGAGTAGGGATCCTCGCGGTCGAGGTACTCACCGCTGAACGCGTCCCAGATGCCCTGCGGGGAGATCTCCCCCGCCTCACCCTCGGTGAGCCCCTGCACGACGCGGCTGAACTCGATCTGCAGCCGCCGCGGCAGGTCCAGCTGGTGCTCGGACTTCAGCAGGTAGGAGACCCCGCCCTTGCCGGACTGGCTGTTGACCCGGATGACGGCCTCGTACGTTCGGCCGACGTCGTGCGGGTCGATGGGCAGGTACGGCGCCTCCCACGGGACCTCCGAGACGTCGACGCCCTGCTCGGCGGCCGCGCGGTCGAGCGCCTCCAGCCCCTTCTTGATCGCGTCCTGGTGGGAACCGGAGAAGGCCGTGTAGACCAGGTCGCCGGCGTACGGGTGTCGCGGATGCACCGGCAGGCTGGTGCAGTACTCCACCGTGCGACGCACCTCGTCGATGCCCTCGCCCCCGGCGGTGAAGTCGATCTGCGGGTCGATGCCCTGGCTGAACAGGTTCATGCCGACGGTCACGAGGTCGACGTTGCCGGTGCGCTCACCGTGGCCGAACAGGCAGCCCTCCACACGGTCGGCGCCGGCCATCAGCGCCAGCTCCGTGGCAGCGACCGCGGTACCGCGGTCGTTGTGCGGGTGCAGGCTGATGGCGACGTGCTGGCGGTGGCGGACGTGGCGACCGAACCACTCGATCTGGTCCGCGTAGGTGTTGGGCGTGGCCATCTCCACCGTGGCCGGCAGGTTGAGGATGATCTCGCGATCCTCCTCGGGCTGCCAGACGTCCATGACGGCGTTGCAGACCTCGACGCTGAAGTCGAGCTCGGCGCCGGTGAAGATCTCCGGGCTGTACTGGTAGCCGAACGCGGTGTCGGGCATGTTCAGCTCGGCGTGCTTCATGACCAGCTCGGTGCCGTGCGTCGCGATGGCGCGGACCTCATCGCGCGAGGCGTTGAACACGACGCGTCGGAACAGCGGGGCCACGGCGTTGTAGAGGTGGATGTTGGCGCGCCTGGCGCCGCGCAGCGACTGCGTCGTGCGCTCGATGAGGTCCTCGCGCGCCTGCGTCAGCACCGAGATGGTGACGTCGTCGGGGATGACGTCCTCCTCGATGAGCGAGCGGACGAACGCGAAGTCGGTCTCGCTCGCGGACGGGAAGCCGACCTCGATCTCCTGGTAGCCCATCCGGCCGAGCAGCTCGAACAGGCGGCGCTTGCGCACCGGTGTCATGGGGTCGATGAGGGCCTGGTTGCCGTCCCGCAGGTCGGTGGAGAGCCAGCGCGGCGCCTGGGTGATCTGCTGCGACGGCCACGTGCGGTCGGGGATGTCGATGGGCTCGAAGGCGCGGTAGCGCCCGAACGGCATCGGCGACGACTTCTGCGGCGAGACGGGGTTGTTCTTCATGATCGGTTCTTCCTCGGGGTGTTCATCTGGCGGAGATGGCGGTGCCGGCGTGGGCCACCGCGGTCGGTCATGACGAACTCCGCGCCGAGGGATCCGACCTAGCGAACCTCGACGCGGCAGAGAAGGAGCAGCCGCGCAGAACTCATGATGGGTCAAGACTAGCACCGGCCGATCCGATGTCGCGCACTCCTCCCGACCCCGGACTACGGTGGGGCCATGACCGATGAACATTCAACGGCCGGATCGTACGTGCACTCCGGAGAAGAGTTCGAGCGCGACATGGACTACATCCCCGACCGGATCACCCGCACCGGAGGTACGCCGGTCGACGACCGAGCGGGGACGGGCAAGGAGAGCCCCGCCGATGCTCCGCGCTGGCCGGTCGAGGCGGGTCGCTACCGCCTCGTCGCCGCCAAGGCCTGCCCGTGGGCGAACCGCGCCATCATCGTGCGCCGCCTGCTGGGCCTGGAGGACGCGATCGGTCTCGGACTGACCGGCCCGACGCACGACGCTCGCAGCTGGACCTTCGATCTCGACCCCGGTGGCGTCGACCCGGTCCTCGGCATCGAGCGGCTGCAGGAGGCCTACCTCGCCCGCTACCCCGACTACCCCAAGGGCATCACCGTCCCGGCGGTCGTCGAGGTGGCCTCCGGCCAGGTGGTCACGAACGACTTCCCGTGGATCACGCACGACTTCGTCTTCGAGTGGGCCGACCACCACCGCGAGGGGGCGCCGGACCTGTGGCCGGACGCGACGCGCGATGAGATGGAGGACGTGATGAAGCGCGTCTTCACCGAGGTCAACAACGGCGTCTACCGCTGCGGGTTCGCCGGGTCGCAGGAGGCGTACGACGCCGCCTACGAGCGGCTCTGGACCGCGCTCGACTGGCTCGAGGAGCGTCTCAGCACCCGACGATTCCTCATGGGCTCGACGATCACCGAGGCCGACGTCCGTCTGTTCACGACGCTCGCCCGGTTCGATCCCGTCTACCACGGGCACTTCAAGTGCAACCGCCAGACGCTGAGCTCGATGCCGGCACTGTGGGGCTACTTCCGCGACCTGTACCAGACGCCCGGCTTCGGCGAGACGATCGACGTCGAGCAGATCAAGCGGCACTACTACTACGTCCACACCGACATCAACCCGACGAGCATCGTCCCGCTGGGACCGGACATCTCGAACTGGACCACCCCGCACCACCGCGAGGAGCTCGGCGACGCGCCGTTCGGCGACGGCACGCCACCGACCTGAGTCTCAGTTCCGCGGACGACGCAGGAGGGATCGCGGCGCGAGTCGCGCCGCGAGGCGGATCCGCCTGGTGCTCCGACGACCGAGCTCGCGGACGGCGCGGCGCGCCGCGTCCTCGCGAGTCGAGACACCGACCGTCCCGGGGCGTCCGTAGCGCCGCTCCTCGACCTCGTCCAGGAGCACGGCGAGGTCGGCGTCGTCGCGGCCCTCGGACAGACGGGCGACGAAGGCGCGCGGGGTGTCGGCATCACTCACCGCGAGACGGTGGTCGAGCGCTGTCGCCCTGAGCTCGCGCCACCATGCCTCGGCGTCGTCGGAGCGGAGTCGTGCCCGACGCTGCACGGCCCGGACACCGGCCGGGACGAGCGCGAGCACCAACAGGAGACCTCCCGCGCCGAGGACCGCCCTGGCGCTGCTCGGGGGATCCTCGGAGACGGTGGAGGCTCCGGGGTCACCCCCCTGCTCCAGGGCCCGCGACCCCTCCTGCTGCTCCTCGGGGGTCGCGCTCCCGCCGTCGGCGCCGTCGGGGGCCTGCGGCTCGGAGAACCGGGTCGGCGTGCCGACCGACGGCGTCGGCTCGAAGCCCACCCAGCCGGCGCCCTCGAAGTACAGCTCGGGCCACGCGTGCAGGTCGTCGGAGGTGATCTCGTAGACCTGGTCGCCGTCGACGACGTCGACCGGGCTCCCCGGCGCGTAGCCGACGACGATGCGCGAGGGGATGTCGAGGATGCGCGCCATGACCGCCATCGCCGAGGAGAAGTGCACGCAGTACCCCGACTGCTCCTGCAGGAACCGACCCAGGACCCGCATCCCGTTCCCGTCGTAGTCGCCGGCCACGGGAGCCGTCTCGGAGTACTCGTACTCGCTGCGGAAGTGCTCCTGCAGAGCGAGGGCGCGGTCGTAGTCGTTGTCCGCCTCTGCCGTCACCTCCCGTGCGGTGCTGACGAGCGAGGGGGGAACGTCGCCCGGGAGTCTCAGGTACTCCTCCAGCCCGGGACGGAACGACTCCGGCAACGCCCGCATCTGCTCCGCGGTGGGCTGGACGTCCAGGCTCGTCACGACGTACTCGAGCTCGGAGGAGTCACCCGAGGCGGAGGAGAGGGTCTGCCCCACGCGGTTCCACGACCACTCCGCCGGCAGGCCGGAGACGCTCGTGGCGGGGTACGGGACGGGCAGCATGGTGCTGGAGAGCTCGTCGATCGTGATCTCGGTCCGCGCCGGCTCCGACGGGATCGCCTCGCCCAGGACGAGATTCCCCTCGGCGCGGCCCATCACACCGCGCTCCACCGGCCGCCAGGTGCGTCCGTTGAAGTCACGGAGCACAGCGGCCCGCAGGTACGGGGTGTCGTCGAGCTCCGTGGTGTAGGTGGCGGCGACACTCGTCTCGCCACGCCGCAGGTTCTGGCCCAGCTGCAGCATCGGGTTGATGCCGTCGCCGAAGACCGCGGGCGGCGGGGCACCCCAGTCGCGAGCCACGCCGGAGACGTCGGGCAGGACGGGTGGCAGGACGACGCTGGCGAGCAGTCCGCCGGCGCCCAGCACCACCGCGGGCGCGAACCCCGAGCTCGCCGAGCCGGTCCGCGTCCACAGCACGACGAGCCACGCCGCGGCGGCCGCGACGACGACGCCGACCTCCGGCGAGCGTCCGGAGATGAGCGACGGCGTGACGAGGACGGCCAGGAGGAGCAGCCCGAACAGCAGCGGAGCACCCCGCCGGCTCAGCACGACGTCGGCCACGACGACGAGCAGGGCGAAGGCCAACGCGACCACCAGGACCACCGGGCGGGCCGCCGGCGCTGGCGCCGCCTCCTCCATGATCATCACGCGCGCCACCGAGAGCAGGTCGCGAAGGGCGGCGAACGAGGCCGGCGTCGGGACCACGCCGCCGGCGAGCGTCTCCGGGACGAAGACCCAGACCGCGGCCACGAACCCGACGACGAGACCGACGACCGGCGCCCCCCGCAGACCGGCCGCCCTCCAGGCCGCGCACGCGAGGACGGGCAGGCCGGCCACGACCGCCACGGTCCAGGTCCAGGAGCCCGCCTCCACCACGGTCGAGAACCCGAGCAGCAAGGCCCCGAGCCCGAGGGCCAGGGCAGCGTGGTCCAGCCACACGCGCACACCCGTTCCCCGGCGCCGCACCGGCCGGCCGTGACGCTCAGGACGCAGCACGTCGACCCGCCTCCCCCAGCTCGGCCCATCGGTGGGCGAGGTCGTCACCGTCGCGGTAGCCCACGACGCGCCACCCGGACGTCTCGAGCGTCTCGCGCGCATCCTGCGACGTGCTGTCGGAGACGAACGCGGAGACGCTGGTGCCCGCCAGCGCTTGCGCCCACGCCTGCGCACGAGCGGGTTCGACCCGCCCCAGCAGGACGACCACGTGACGTTCACCCGTGGCGGCACTCTCGCGCGTGACCACGGTCCGGCTCGACGGCTCCAGCTCCGCGAGCGCGGTGAGCACGTCGTCGACGGAACCGGAGCGGTCGGTGATGCGCAGCGCCTCCTCGCCCACCGCACGGACGGTGACGTCGTGCCCGTGCGCCGCGAACAGGGTCACGAGCGAGGCCACGGCTCCGACCGCCCACTCCAGGTCGGGAGAGTGGTCCCACCGTCCCGCTCCGTCCTGGACGGTGCCGAACCCGACGTCGTCGGTGTCCAGGAGCACGGCCGAGCGTGGATCGGTCTGCTGCTCCTCCTGCCGGACCATCAGCTCGCCGCGTCGCGCCGTGGCCTTCCAGTGCACCCGCTTCAGGGCGTCGCCCGGCAGGTGCGGGCGAGCGATCACGTCGTCCGCACCGACGCCGACGTGCTGCGGCGCCGGCCGACTCGCCCCGCCGCTCTCACGCAGCGGGACGGCACCGCCGCCGAGCGACGTGCGTCGCGGCAGCACCACGACCTCCTGCGTCCCGGCGACGGGACGGCGCCTCACCACGAGCCCGAAAGGGTCCTCCACCTCCACCATGAACGGTCCGACCGTGTGCCGGCCGCGCCGCAAGCCCTTGACCGCGTACTCGACCTCGACCGTCCCCCGCCCCGAGGTCGCTCCCCCGAGCCTCGGCAGGCGACCGCGGGCGGGCCCTGCCAGAGCCCGCGGCAGCGCGTCGCTCCAGCGTCCACCGCTGCAGGGCACCGCGCGCAGGTTGCTGACTCGCACCCTCACCCGCGAGGCCGACCCCGGATCGACGACCTCGGGGTCGAAGGAGCGCTCGACGTCGACCCGCGCGTGGCCCACCACGACGAACACCGCGGCGAGCATCACCAGTCCGAGGAACAGTCCCGTGACGTGCTGCAGCACCGGCAACGACAGCACCGGGGCCGCCACGAAGAGCACACCGGCCGCGACGAGGAGCCCGACGCCGCGTGGCGTCAACCTCACCGACCCGACGACGGACCTCACCGTCGGCCCGCAGCTCCGACCGGCACGGGCGTCTCGGCGAGGATCCGCCGGACGGTGTCCTCTGCCGAGGCCGCTCCGCGCATCGGCACCAGGCGGTGCGGGAGGACCATCGGGACGAGGGCGACCACGTCGTCCGGCAGCACGTGGTCGCGTCCCTTGACGAAGGCTCGCGCCTTGGCAGCGCGCACGAGCTGCAGGGTCGCGCGGGGGCTGGCCCCGAGGCGGATGCCCGCGTCCATCCGCGTGGCTCGCGCGATGTCGACGCAGTAGCGCTCCACGTCCTCCGCGACGTGCACGGCCCGCGACGACGCGAGCATCGCGCGGAGGTCGTCGGTGTCGATGACGGGACGCAGGACGTCGAGAGGATTCTGGGCCTCTCGGTCGCGGACCATCTCCAGCTCGGCGGCCGCATCGGGGTACCCCATCGAGATGCGAGCGGTGAAGCGGTCGCGCTGCGCCTCCGGGAGCGGGTAGGTGCCCTCCATCTCGTACGGGTTCTGGGTGGCGATCACCGTGAAGGGATGCTCGAGGAGGTGGGTGTCCCCGTCGACCGTGACCTGGCGCTCCTCCATGGCCTCCAGCAGGGCCGACTGCGTCTTGGGCGAGGCACGGTTGATCTCGTCGCCGATGACGATGTTGGCGAACACAGCCCCGGACTTGAACTCGAACCGCCCGAGCTGCTGGTTGTACGCAGAGACGCCGGTGACGTCCGACGGCAGGAGGTCGGGCGTGAACTGGATGCGGCGCACCGAGCCGTCGATGGAGCGGGCGAGAGCTCGCGCGAGGACGGTCTTGCCGACACCGGGGACGTCCTCGATCAGCAGGTGGCCCTCTGCCAGCACCACGACGAAGGCCGTCTCGACCGCCTCCGGCTTCCCGTCGACCACCGACCCGATGTTCGCGAGGACTCGTTCGGCCAGGGTCATCAGGTCACCGCCGCCAGAGACGAAGAAGCGTACGACGCCGACCCGACGACACGCCCTCGGTTCGCTCGCTGACGCTCACTCATCGGGTCACCGCCGTCGGGGACAACGAAGCGTACGACGTCGACCCGACGACACGCCCTCGGTTCGTTCGCTGACGCTCACTCATCGGGCTCCTTCGGGATGGATCAACGACCATCATGACGTGCGCCGCCCAACCGCGCAGGCGTCCGAGCGGGGAAGTGGTCCCGTCAGCCCTGGCCGAGCTGTTGCTCGCCGCCGTGCCCATCCCCGAGGAGTCCGAGCTCCTCGGCCGCGACCTTCCTCATCTCGACCTTGCGGACCTTCCCGGTCACGGTCATCGGGAACTCCTGCACCTCGCGGACGTATCGGGGGATCTTGAAGTGCGCGAGACGTCCCTCGCAGAAGGAGCGCACGTCCTCGACCGTGAGCGCCGGACAGCCGTCCTTCATGACGACCCAGGCGCAGAGCTCCTCGCCGTAGCGCTCGTCGGGCACTCCCACGACCTGCACGTCGGCGACGTCGGGGTGCGTGTGGAGGAACTCCTCGATCTCGCGGGGGTAGATGTTCTCTCCCCCACGGATGACCATGTCCTTGATCCGTCCGACGATCACGCAGTAGCCGTCCTCGCGCATCTCCGCGAGGTCCCCGGTGTGCATCCACCCGTCCTCGTCGATGGCGTCACGCGTCCTCGCCTCGTCGTCCCAGTAGCCGAGCATGACCGAGTATCCGCGGGTGCAGAACTCGCCCGGGGTGCCGCGTGGGACGGTCTCGCCGGTGAGCGGGTCGACGATCTTGATCTCGACGTGCGGATGGGCCCTGCCGATCGTCGTGGTCCGGCGGTCGAGGTCGTCGTCGGCGCGCGTCTGGCAGGAGACCGGCGAGGTCTCGGTCATCCCGTACGCGATGGAGACTCCGGCCATGTTCATGTCGTCGATACAGCGGTTCATGACCTCGACAGGGCAGATCGACCCGGCCATGATGCCGGAGCGCAATGATGAGAGGTCGGTGCCGGCGAACGCAGCGTCGTTCTGCATCGCGATGAACATCGTCGGCACGCCGTAGAGCACCGTGCAGCGTTCCTGCTCCACCGCTCGCAGAGTGGTCGCAGGGTCGAACCCGGCCGCGGGGATCACCATCGTCGCGCCGTGCGTGATGCAGCCGAGATTGGCCATCACCATGCCGAAGCAGTGGTAGAAGGGCACCGGGATGCACAGACGGTCCGCCGCCGTCAGACCGATGGTCTCGGTCGTGAAGTACCCGTTGTTGAGGATGTTGCGGTGCGACAGCGTCGCGCCCTTGGGATAGCCGGTCGTGCCGGAGGTGTACTGGATGTTGATGGGGTCCTCGGGCAGCTGGCCGGCCATCCGGTCCGTCACCGTGTCGGTGGGGAGTCCTTCGCCCGCCGCGAGGAGGTCGTCCCAGTCCCGCGTGCCGATGAAGACCACCCTCTCGAGCGCAGGGGTCTCGGCACTCGTCTCGGACACCATCGCGCGGTAGTCCGAGGACTTGAACGACTCCGCGGCGATCAGCAGCCGCAGACCGGAGTGGTTGGCGGCGTAGGAGAACTCGTGCGTGCGGTAGGAGGGGTTGATGTTGACGAGGATCGCGCCGATCTTCGCCGCGGCGATCTGGCTGATCGTCCATTCCGCACAGTTCGGCGCCCAGACCCCGATCCGGTCGCCCTTCTCGATCCCGGCAGCCACGAGCCCCCGAGCCAGGGCGTCGACGTCGCGGTCGAGCTCTGCGTAGGTCCACCGCCGCCCGGTGGCGTGCTCGACGAGCGCCTCGAGGCTCCCGTGCTCGGCGACGATGCGCTGGAAGCAGTCACCGATGGTCTCCTCGAGCAGGTCGGCGTCGGTCTCGCCGCGGGCCTCGGCCAGCAGGACGTCGCTCATGTCTCTCCCTGGGGTTGCGGGTGTGACCCATCTGACACTAGGCCGGTGGGTGACGGGCTCGCCACTCGGGCGGCCGAGGAGGCGGAGTGGACCGGACGGCGGCGCCACGACCTCGCGGAAGGCCTTCGCGCGTCGGGCAGGCGCGTTGCAGGATGCGACCGGACGGTTAGCGTCGTCCGCATGGCCACCCTGCTGCTCGTCCACCACGCGCCGACGCCGGCCGTCCGCGCCCTCGCCGACGCCGTCGAGGCCGGCGCGAGGGACGACGCGATCGAGGGGGTCGACGTCGTGGTCCGACCGGCCCTGCAGGCCGATGCCGACGACGTCCTCGCCGCCGACGGCTACGTGCTCGGGACGCCGGCCAACTTCGGCTACATGAGCGGGGCGCTCAAGCACTTCTTCGACACCATCTTCCTGCAGGCCGGTGGTGCGCTGGCCGACGACGGATCCGCCGGCGACGCGCCCACCGCGCGCAAGCCGTTCGGTCTGTGGGTGCATGGTCGGTACGACACCACCGGAGCCGTCCGCTCCGTCGAGGGCATCGTGCAGGCCCTCGGGTGGAAGCAGTCCGCCGACGTCCTCGAGATCCTCGGGGACGTCGCGGACACCGAACGCGAGCAGGCCTACGAGCTCGGGGCGACGATCGCCGCACTGCTCAGCGCGTGACGGACGACCCCACGTCGGCGAGCGCGTCGTCGTAGATCGACAGCCCGAGGTCGATCTCCTCCTCCGTGGCGGTCAGGGGCGGCGCGATGCGCAGCACGCCACCCATCCCGGGCAGCTGCACGATGTTCGTGTGCAGCCCGAGCTCGAGGCAGCGCCGGGTGACGGCGGCCCCCAGGGCGTCCGAGCTCTCCTTCGTGGTGCGGTCGCTCACCAGCTCCAGTCCGAGCAGCAGGCCCCGTCCGCGGACGTCGCCGACCACGTCGTGCCGGTCCGCGAGCCGGCGCAGGCCGTCGGTGAGTCGTTGGCCGAGCTCGAGAGCCCGCAGCTCGAGCCGGTCGCGCCGGAGCACGTCGAGGACGGTCGTGCCGACGGAGGCGACGAGGGGGTCGGAGACGTGGGTGGTGAAGAACAGGAACCCTCGGTCGTGCGCTGCCTGCTCGATCTCCGACGTCGTCACGACCGCGGCGAGGGGAAGACCCGCACCGAGCGTCTTCGACAGCGTGATGATGTCCGGGACGACGCCGTCGCGCTCGAACGCGTACCACGCACCGGTGCGACACAGGCCCGTCTGCGCCTCGTCGAGGATGAGCAACATGTCGCGCTCGCGGCACTTGGCCTGCAACGCCGCGAGATACCCCGTGGGCAGGTCGAGCACACCCCCGGAGGACAGGATCGGCTCCACGATGCAGGCTGCGAGGCTGCCGGCGGACTGGGCGTCGACGAGGTCGAAGCCCAGGTCGAGCTGGCGTCGCCAGTCCAGCTCCCCGTCGGCGTCGACGAGGTCGGGACGGTAGGCGTTGGGAGCGGGGATCGCGAAGTTGCCCGGTGCAGGCGGCCCGTAGCCGCGTCGCCCGGCGCTGTAGGTGGCGTTGGCGGCACCGAGCGTCATGCCGTGCCACGACCGCGCGAACGAGACGACCTCGTGCTTGCCGGTCACGAGCTTGGCCATCCGCAACGCGGCCTCGTTGGACTCGGCGCCGGTGGTGAGCAGGAGGACCTTCTCGAGGGGATCAGGCAGGGTCGCCGCGAGACGCTCCGCGAGCTCGACGACCGGCGGGCTGACCATGCCGCTGTACAGGTGGTCCAAGGTGGCCACCCGCTCGCGCACCGTGGCCACGACCTCGGGGTGGGAGTGTCCGAGGATCCCGCTCATCTGGCCGGACGTGAAGTCGAGGATGCGGCGACCGTCGCGCGTCGTGACGAAGCTGCCCTCGGCGGACTCCACGATCTCCGGCGTGAAGGTCCCCGTCCCCTGGTAGCGGACGAGGAGGCGGTCGGCACTGCGCCAGAAGGCGGCGGCTGTGCCAGTACCGGGGCCGGGCTCGGCGTCGGGATGGCCGGTCGTGTCGTTGCGCAGGGTCATGTCGCCACGCTAGGCGGCCAATACCGATCACGTCCATCGCACGATTGTTGACAGAATGTTCGGCAGATCCGAACATCGAGCGATGAGCCTGCACCCTGCCCGACTGCGCCTCCTGGTGCAGCTCGAGTCCCTCGGAACCGTCCGCGCCGTGGCCGAGGCCGTGGGCCAGAGCGCCTCGAGCGTGTCGCAACAGCTGTCGGTGCTCCAGGCCGAGAGCGGGGTCACGCTGCTGGAACGCAGCGGACGCCGTGTGCGCCTCACGACGGCCGGTCACGTCCTGGCAGCACGGTCGCGAGAGGTCCTGGACCTCCTCGCCGCCGCGCAGTCGGAGATCCGCGTCCTCGACGAGGAACCGGCCGGCGTCGTCCAGGTGGCGGCCTTCCAGAGTGCCATCCACGCGCTCGTGGTGCCGGCAGCGGCGTCCCTGCAGGAGAGGCATCCGCGTCTGCTGGTCCACGTCGACGAACGAGAACCCCACGAGAGCACCGCGGCGCTGCTGCGCGGAGATGCCGACGTCGTGGTGACGACGAGCGACTTCCTCGCCGTCCCGCGCCACGGCGACGTCCGGGTGGTGCCGCTCGCCACGGATCCGCTCGTGGTGGTCGCCCCGCGCGGACACCGGATCGAGCACGAGGTCGACGTCGAGCTCTCGACGCTGGCGGACGAGAACTGGGTCTTCGACATGCCAGGGTCGTACATGTCGGACCTGACGACCCGCTGGTGCCGGCGGGCCGGGTTCGAGCCACGGGTGGTCTGCCGGTTCAACAACTATCTCCTCACCCTGCGTCACGTCGAGACCACCGGCACCGTCGCCGTTCTGCCGGCGCTGACGCTGGACCCTCGCCACGACGTCGTCGCACGCGAGGTGGCTCCGCGGTCGCGTCGCCAGATCACCGCAGCGGTCCGTTCCGCGGCGTCGGCACGCCCGGCCGTCGACGTCGTGCTGGAGGCGCTGCGCCGCGGGGCCGGCGAACGCGAGCTCAGCCGTCCTTGACGCACCGAGGAGGATGGAGGCGTGGACACACCTTCGTTCCTCCCCTCGCTCTCTGTGGGTGCGCACGACGCCGACAGCGGAGAGGCCTGCGTGATGTAGTAAGTCTCGGTGCTCGCCGGCGAGCCGTGGTCGGACCGGCCCGAG
>JBQGDU010000183.1:0-9072 GCA_052039245.1 Aeromicrobium sp.
TAGGCCTGGCGCAGTCCCTCACGGGCGCGATGCGCCAGGGAGGTCACCGCGCTCGGCTTCAACCCGAGGGTGGACGCCACCTGCTCGGGTGACTCGTCGTGGATCGTGGTGTGCCACAGCACCGCCTGCCCGCGCTCGGGCAGCGCAGCGAACGCCTGCGCCAGGAGGCTTGACTCCTCGCGCACGGCGATGCCGTCGTCCACCGACGTCGGCACGCTGGACTCCTCGATGTCGTCGAACCACACGTGTCGACTGTCCGACCGGGCGGCCGCGTAGAACGCGTTGCGCACGGAGGTCAGCAGATAGGGCCGGAACGCGAACTGCGGTCCCGCGCCGTTGCGGACGGCCCGCAGGACGGCCACGAACGCGTCCGACGCGAGGTCCTCAGCGTGGCTCTCGCCCCACAGGGAGGCGGCCAGCCGCACGGCCGCGGGGTGGTGCCGGGTGTACAGCACGCCGGCGGCGGTCTCGTCACCGTCGCGGTAGCTCTGCAGGAGTTCCGCGTCGCTCGGATCGAGGAAGTGGTCGGTCATCGCATGTCTCACAAGGTGGGGTCGGGGTCCACCCATCAAAGAGAACCTTCCCAGAGCCTGGTCACGCAGGAAAGGCAAGAGAAAGTTCTGTGACTCGCGTGACGTGTCGTCCCCGGGCGACTCATTGACAGGTGAAGGCGCTCAGCGGCGCCCGACGACCACCGTCACCTCGACCTGGAGACAGCGATGTTCCGACTGCTGCGCACCACGACCCCCGTCGACGACATCACCCCGTCGATTGAGGAGGTCACTCGCGTCACCGAGATGCTCGCCCGCACTGCTCCGGGCGGGACCTACGAGTCGGTCCTCGCCAAGCGCGCGGGACAGCTGCACGCTCGGTTCGGGTCCAGCGTCTACGAGACGCTCGCCGCCATCGATGCAGCGTTCCGGGCCGCCGACCGCCCCGTGGCCTCCACCGACATCACGTGCGCCGCCGTGGACGCCTGGGCACGCGACGTCCTCCTGCTCGCCTCGGACGACTGCGGAGAGCCCCTCACGGGACTCACCAGCGCCGAGAACCTGCACGCCTACGTCGAGCAGAGCGATCAGAAGCGGCACCACGTCCTCGTCGCCGAAGTGCTGATCGACGAACGCGACCAGCGCGCGAGGGGCGCCCTCCAGTGGTTGGAGGCGGAGCTGAGCCTCGCTCTGGTGCACGCCGTGCTCGGTCGGGGCGTCCACGCCTGCTCCCCCTGGGCGCGTCTCGGCGCACGCCGTCTGGGCACCGCCGTCGACGTCTTCCCCGGCACGGCCGATGTCGTCGGCGACGCCGTGATCGATGCCCGTCGCTGGCTCGGCCGGTGGCGTCACGATCTCGACGTGGCCGCGTGGATCGAACCCGTGCCCGGCGAGCCCAGAGCGCGAGGTCTGCTGATGCGCGACCTCGCGATGTAGGCCGCGGTGGCCGTCCCCCGGCACCCGTCAGGGGTGGTGTCGGGTGGCGGTCGCCGCCTCCGGATCCGGGAGTGGGGAGAGGGACCGGGCGGTCCGTGCGGAGGGAGCACGGACCGCCCGGCGCTTCGTGCTGGGACGAGGGCGCAGGAGGCGGAGCGCGAGACTCGTGGAGGGCTCCCCCGGTCGGAGAGTTCGGCTGGGTCGTCACCGGTTTCCTCGGCGTCGGACGCACCATCCGCTGCGCGACACCACGCCAGCGCCGCGCCGTCCACACACGCCGAGGCGGACACTGCGCAGCGCCGTCGTGCACCGCCCCCGTCGTCCACCTCCACCACGTCACCTGGTTCTCCCGCGGCGGGCACAGCGACCTCGCCAACGACATCGGGCTGTGTTCTCGCTGCCACTCGTCGGGGCACGCAGGCAGGCTGCAGATCGACAGCGAGACCCACGCCTCCACCCGCAGGGACGGACCATCGCTCCGGTCCGACCGTTCCAGCACCTGGCTCACCCGAGGACGAGCCCGCGGGCGACTGAGCCCGGCGCTCACCCTCACGCCTGCACCCCTCGCACGCAGCGCCTGGCGGAGTCCACGGCGAGCGCTCCGGAGGTACCGTGCGACCACCCGGAGGTGAGTCCGTGCCGTACCGCCACATCGTCCTGTTCCGTATCCACGACGACGTCCCCGAGCACGTCGTCGACGAGGCGCTCCGCGTGCTCGAGGAGCTGTCGGCGGTACCGGGCGTCCGGGAGTGGACGGTGCGACTCTCCGACGACACCCGCAAGGGTCGGATCATCGTCCAGAACTCTCTCTTCGACGGCCCGGAGAGCATCGAGTCGTTCCGGGTGCATCCGCTGCACCGTCGCACCACCGACCTCATGCGCACCATGGCGGACTGGTGGATCGGCGATCACCCCGAGGGGTGACCTTGATCACGATCGGCTCGAAGCGTGAGCCCGGGCAGTTGAAGAAATCTTCAAGTCGGGTACGGTGCAGCAACCAACCGGGCAACGAGAGGATCGACCCCATGGCAGATGTGGCCGCCGCGCTGGACGCAGCCGGGCTGACCAACACCCACGTTCGCGAGTACGTCGAGCACTGGGCGGGGGTGACCGGCGCCGAGCGCATCGAGGTCGTCAACGCCTCCGACGACGCGCGACTCATCGCCGAGGCGCTCGAGGCGGGGGAGCTGCTGCCGGCAGGCGAGGGACGGTACTCCTCCCGCAGCTACCACAAGGACACCGCTCGGGCCGAGGAGCGCACCATCGTCGCCACGAGCGACAAGGCCGACGCCGGGGTCTACAACAACTGGCGCCCGGCCGAGGAGATGAAGCCCAAGCTCATCGAGCTCATGACCGGCGCCTCCGAGGGCAAGACGATGTACGTCATCCCCTATCTGATGGCCCCCAAGGGCTCCCCGCTGGAGAACTTCGCCGCGGGTGTGGAGCTCACCGACAACCGCAACGTCGTGCTGCAGATGATCCGCATGGCCCGCGTGGGCGTCGACTACATCAACGACCTCGGCGACTCCTTCGTGAAGGCCGTGCACGTCACCGGTGACCTGGAGAACCTCGGTCAGGGCACGCCCGATGACCAGCGCTACTTCGTCACCGTGGCCGACGAGCGCACCATCTTGCACTTCGGCTCCTCCTACGGCGGCAACGCGCTGCTGGGCAAGATCGCCCACGGCCTGCGCCAGGGCTCCTACGACGGCTGGAAGAACGGCTTCCTGGTGGAGCAGTTCATGCTGCTCGGCATCACCGACAAGGAGACCGGCAAGAAGTGGAACATCTGCGGCGGCTTCCCGTCGGCGTCGGGCAAGACCAACCTCGCCATGACGCTGGCGCCCGACGCTCTCGGTGAGCGCTACTACGTCGAGTTCTACGGCGACGACATCGCGTGGCTGTGGGTCGGCGACGACGGCAAGCTCTACGGCATGAACCCCGAGAACGGGGTCTTCGGCGTCGCCAAGGACACCAACGAGAAGACCAACCCCACCGCGGTCGACTCCATCGTCCCCGGCACGGGCTCCATCTTCACGAACGTCGCCTACAACGAGAAGACGCAGGACGTCTGGTGGGAGGGCAAGGGCCCCAAGCCCACCGACCTCGACGGCTGGCTGGACTGGAAGGGCGAGCGCATCGCCGACCGGCACCTCGCCGACTCCGACGCCCCGTGGGCGCACCCCAACAGCCGCTTCACCACGACGCTGGAGAACGTCCCCAACGTCGCGGAGAACTTCGAGGACCCGGCCGGCGTCGAGATCCACGGCATCATCTTCGGCGGCCGCACGCGTGACCGCGAGCCGCTGATCCGCGCCATCACGGACGTCGCCGAGGGTGTCTACGACGGCCTGACGCTCGGCGCCGAGGCCACGGCCGCGGCCGACGGCCTGGAGGGCGTGCTGCGCTACGACCCGATGTCGATGCGTCCGTTCATGTCCTACCCGGAGGGCGACTACGGCGCCCACTGGCTGGAGGTCATCGGCCGCGCCACCAAGAAGCCGATCTTCGCGCACGTCAACTGGTTCCAGCGCGGCGACGACGGCCGCTTCCTGTGGCCCGGCTACCGCGAGAACCTGCGCCCGCTCGTGTGGCTCATGCAGCTGCTCAACGGCGAGGTGGAGGGTCGCCCGACCGCCGTCGGCGTCCTGCCCAAGCGCGAGGAGCTGCTGCTCGAAGGTCTCGACGACCAGGCCTTGGCCGACCTCGACACGGTGCTCACCCTCGACGGTGACCGCTGGCGTCAGGAGATCGGCTTCCGCGAGGAGCACCTCAAGCAGTTCGGCTCGCTGCCTGAGGAGATCTGGGAGGCTCACCGCCGCGTGGCGGCGGCCGTCGAGAGCCTGTGACGATGGGGACCGTCCAGGTCCCGATCTACCAGGCCAAGGCCGAGCTGTTCCGCACGCTCGGGCACCCGGTGCGGATCCGGGTGCTCGAGCTGCTGGTGGACGGGCCGCGAGTGGTCCGCGAGCTGCTGGCCGACCTCGAGATCGAGGCGTCCAACCTGTCGCAACAGCTGGCGGTGCTGCGCAGGGTCGGCCTCGTCACCTCACGCCGGCACGACGGGATCGTCGAGTACCAGCTGGCCACCCCCGAGGTGGCCGACATGCTGGCGGTGGGTCGGGCGGTCGTGGCGGACCTGCCGCGTGACGAGCTCGACCATCACGACTGAGCGCCTCTCACCTGCGATGCCGCGGTCGACCGTCACCGGAGGATCGCAGGAGCAGACCCGCCAGGGCGAGGAGCCCCAGCACGACGACGATCGCGATGCTGACGATGACTGTCATGTGAGCAAGGAGTCCGTGGTCCGGTGCTCGTCACGCCGGACCACGGACCTCTTCGCGTCCAGGCGGGGCACGTCTCCCTCACGAGGTCGCGTGACCGTCCGCGGGTGAGCCACTCCTTGGGGAGTGAAGGGCGACGACGCCGCCACCGCGACGAGGGGTTTCACCGTGGGGTATCAGGGGAGCCGGGGACGCAAGAGCTGGGCACAGGACCTGGAGCTGTTGCTGGACCAGCTGGTCGACCGGATGGCCGAGGGGGATCGAGTCGGCGGCGTGGCGCGTCGGGTCGGTGCGCACTTCGGCAGGGTCGGAGAGGACTTCGAGCGGGTGCTCGGGGAGGTCGACACCGTGCTCGTCGAGCGCACCGGCACTCCCGCCACCGAACCCGTGGTCCGAGCCGTGGCGCTCGGCTGGGCCGACGGATTCCCCCTCGCCGACGACGACATCCACCGTGAGCCCCTCACCGGTCTGGTCGACCCCGCGACACTCGTGCGACGTCTCGACGCCGTACGGCGTCGGACGCCAGGGCTCGAGCTGAAGGTCGTCGTGCTCGAGGTCACCGACGTCGTGAAGCCGGCCGGCGACCCGCTCTCGCCGGTCCGTGGCGACCTCGTGCTCACCGGAGCCGTGGAGCTGCTGCGTCCGATGGTGCCCACTGTCCTGTCCTGGACCAGGTTCGGGACGCTGCGGGCGGGCGCCGTCGTGGACCCGGTCTGCTCGGCCGACGACGCCGTCCTCGACGCGAGGGCGATCCTCGCCTCCGTCCACCGGCCGTGGGAGGCCGAGGTCTGGCACGAGCCCGTGCCCGAACGGGCGCGGTCGGTCGTTGACCTGGTGCGCCTGCTCGCCAGCTGAACCGGCCCCTGGGGGCCGGTTCAGCGGCGTGTGGTCAGCGGAACCGGACCGGGATGACCCGCCCGCCGCTGACGACCGCGCCAGGGTTGGAGATCTTCGAGGTGTTCACCAGCCGGCCGGTGTTGCGGCCGCGGTGCGCGAGCGTCGAGACGAGCTGGTCCTGGCGCGGCGTGGCGCGCATCTGCTTCAGCATCTGGTCCAGGTTCCGTGGCTCTGCCGTGTACACCCGGAACGGGTCGTCGTCGTCATCGTCGTCGTCCCAGAACTCCTCGAAGTCCTCGTAGTCCTCGTAGTCGTCCCAGTCGAACGCCTGCCCCTCGAGGTAGAGACGGCCCTGTCCCTTGGCGTACTTCGAGCTCTTGAACGAGACGGTGCGCGTCGTCGTGCGGGCCTTGGAGTGCCGGTTCAGCGGCGCAAGGGTCATCCGCAGCTTCAGGGTGCGGCCGGGCTTGACGTCGATCGTCCGACCGCTCTTCAGGGTGGTCCAGCGAGCCTTGACGGCCTTGGAGCGCTTGGTCGCCTTCTTGCCCGGGACGTAGCGCTCCACCTTGCCCAGCGTGTAGGCCCGGTAGCTGGCATCGAGCTTGTTGGTGATCGCGATCGAGGTGATCCTGACGTCCTCGAACGGGTTCTCCAACAGCTCGGAGACGTCGGACGCGACGTCGGAGACCAGCTCCTCGGAGAGCCAGCTCCGGGCCGAGTAACGCTGCGAGCGAGTGAAGGTCTGCTTCTTGCCGCTCTTGCGCTGCAGCCCGATCTTCCAGCTGATGACGGACTCGCCGCCGGCGTTCTCGGCGTTGACCGCCGTCTCGGTGTCGGACATCGCCTGCAGTGCGGTGATGAACGGCAGCTCGTCGAGCTCGGTGGCCTTCGTCGAGCCCTTGACGGTGCGACCGCGGTAGCTGGTGCTGCTGCTCAGGTCCACCGCGACCGGCGGTGCGCCGATCGTGCCGAAGATGCCTTCGAGCCGGTCCTGCACGATCTCACCGACCGGGGCGCCGACGTTGGCGAGCTTGTAGCTGCCGAACGAGCCGGTGGAGATGCCCACGGCCGAGGCTCCGTGCATCGTCTGCGACGTCTCTCCGTCCCAGAGGTCGGGGTGGCCGAAGGCGTAGACGTCGTCGCCGCACACCGCCGTCACCGATCCGACCGATGCGAGCGTGATGTCGCCGTAGGACCAGGTGACGCCGATGCTGCCACCCGCCACGAGCGGGGCCACCTTGCTGTCCGCGGTAGCCGCTCCGCCGGTGACGAGGCGGCCGTCGACCCCTGCGCGCGAGGCGACCCGGTCGACCTTCGGCAGCTGGCCCGCGGTGAAGCCGGAGACCTGGCGGACCGTGCCGATGCGACGCAGTGAGGCGTTGGAGGGGACCGAGACACCCTGGCGCTTGAGGGCGGCCCGCGACGACTGCAGCGAGACCTTCTCCTGCGGCGCCGCGTAGCTCGGGTTCACGTCGAGCAGGTACTCCGCCGGCGGCACGCCGGCGAGGGTCTCGTTGCCCTCGTTGAAGCCGTAGGAGACGGCGCCGACGAGGCGACCGTCCGCGGCGTAGACCGGCGAGCCGGAGATGCCGGCCCACACGCCCGCGTCCGGTCGGCCGTCCTTGGTGATGCGCGAGCCGGAGAGCTCGAAGACCAGCATGTCCCGGCCGCGACCGATGCCGTTGGTGATGGTGTCGACGTAGGTGCCCTCGAAGCCGTCGATCCGGGTGCCGCGGGTGTTGGTCAGGCCGGTGACCTCATCGCCCTCCTCGAGCGAGGCGTGCGGGTACGCCGTGCAGGCGTCCGCGGACGTCGGAGCACCGGGCTCGGCCTGGGCCGAGGTGCCGGCGGCGGCGAGGAGCCCGCCACCGAGGGCGAGTGCCGCGGAGGCGGCGATGGACGAGCGAAGGCGCGCAGGGCGAGGCGAGCTCAAGGGTTCCTCCGATGGGAAGCCGACCGGCCGATGTGGCGGGTGGTGCAGGTGGGTCGGCCCACCGTAGGTCGCGAGAGCCGGTCGCCGGGAGGTTTTGGCGGAGTCGAGGCAGAGATGGCCCACCCGGGCCATGCGCGCATGGTCCCTCCCGTGCCCCTCGGGTATCGCACGATGCGACGTCGTCATCACCGTCTCGCAGCCGCGCAGGGGTGCGTCGCCGACAGCGTGCCGTTGCTAGCGTCGAGTCCCGGGTGGCATCGGCCGACCCCGGTCCGACCCGCCCGAGGGAGCCCCCATGACGTCACCCGTGCTGTGCGCCGCCCCACTGCCGGCCATGCTCGTCACCGACCTCGTCGAGCGCTACGACGCTCGGGACGTCCCTGCTCCCGGAGAGGCCGGCAGGTCCGAGGCGCTGAGCGCCGCAGGTCGGCATGCGCGCGTCGCGGTGACCACCGCGCGGTACGGCATCACGGCGGACGACCTCGCTGCGCTGCCCGCGCTCGAGGCGGTCGTCGGATTCGGGGCCGGCACCGACGCGATCGACCTCGAGGCGGCCGCGTCGCGTGGGATCGCCGTCAGCACCACCCCTGACGTGCTCACCGACGCCGTCGCGGACCTCGCCGTGGGTCTCGTCCTCGACGTGCTCCGCGGGATCACCGCGGCAGACCGGCGCACCCGCGCGGGTCGTTGGCCGATCGACGGTCCGCCGCCTCTCGCGCGTCAGGTCACGGGGCGACGCGTCGGGATCCTCGGGCTCGGCCGTATCGGGCAGGGCGTCGCGGACCGGCTCGCCGGTTTCCGGTGCGAGATCGGCTATCACAACCGGCGTCGCCACCCGTCGATCCCGTACCCCTACCTCGAGTCGCCGGCCGACCTCGCGCAGTGGTGCGACGTCCTCGTGGTCACCGCTCCCGGCGGGGACACGGTGCTCGTCGACGCCGAGGTGCTCGACCGGCTCGGCCCCGACGGCGTCCTGGTGAACGTCGGTCGAGGCAGCATCGTGGACGAGCCCGCACTCGTCGCCGCTCTGGAGCGCGGAGGCATCGCGGGCGCCGGGCTCGACGTGTTCGCCGACGAGCCGCACGTCCCCGAGGCGCTGGTGGCGCGTGACGACGTCGTGCTCGTGCCGCACATCGGCTCCGCCACGGTCGAGACACGACGTCGGATGGCCGACCTCGTCCTCGCCAACGTCGACTCGTGGCTGCGTACCGGGACACTCGTGACACCACTCCTCGCGTGAGTGACCTGCTGCTCGTCCTCGCGGGCCTCGCGGCCGGCTTCTGCGGTGCCGTGGCCGGCCTCGCGTCGCTCGTGAGCTATCCGGCGCTGCTCGCCCACGGCCTGCCGCCACTCGCGGCCAACGTCACCAACACCACCGCGATGATCGGCACCGCCGTCGGCTCGGTGACCGGCTCTCGTCCGGAGCTGCGGGGTCAGGGCCGGCGCGTGGCGTGGCTCGTCCTCCAGACAGCCCTCGGGGGTCTGCTCGGTGCCACGCTCCTGCTCACCCTCCCGGCGAGCACCTTCGAGGCCGTCGTCCCGGGGCTGGTCGCCCTCGGCTCCGTCCTCCTGCTGCTGCGGGACCGTCTGC
>JBQGDU010000184.1:0-5669 GCA_052039245.1 Aeromicrobium sp.
CGCGGGGTTGTGCGGCTCTGAGCGTCGCCGGCCGCCCTTTGTCCCTATTCTCTTTCGATTGCCGGGGGCCGGAAGACAGGAGTCAGGGGTCAGCGGACGGCCAGCTTGCCCTGGTAGTCGCTCTGCGCCGACTTCGCCTTCGCCTTGGCACGAGCACCGTCGCCGTACAGACCCTTCTTCGACAGGGTCAACGTGGCGGTGGCGTGCGCCGCACCGTCGGCCAGCTGACCGAGCACCGTCGTGTTGATCCTCTCGATCGTGTCCTCCGGCGTGTGGTAGTTCGGGTCGAGGATCTCACCGGCGGTACCGCCGTAGATCTCGGCCTGACGCTCGGTCTTCACGTCGTCGGCGCCACTGAACAGGCCACCGGCCGGGATGCCGTACTCGATGAACGGTCCGTAGTCCGAGCGACCGTCGAACTCGGTCGGGTCGGTCTCCAGGCCCTGCTTGTCGAAGTGGTCCTTGAAGACCTGCTCGATCTGGCCCGATCCGGCCGGCCCCGCCGTACCGAGCTCGGAGCCGTCTCCGTCGTAGACCAGCCGGACGAAGTTGGGCGAACCGAGCATGTCGAAGTTGAGGTTCGCGTAGATCTTCGCGCGGTTGGCGTCGGACAGGGTGTCGACGTAGTGCTGCGCACCGAGCAGACCGAGCTCCTCAGCCCCCCAGAACGCGAACCGGACGGGACGCTGCAGCTTCTTGGTGTACCCGGTCTCCGCCATCTGCTCGGCGATCTCGAGGACCGCCGCGCTGCCGGTGCCGTTGTCGTTGATGCCGGGCCCGTCGGCGACGCTGTCCAGGTGAGCGCCGACCACGACGACCTCGTCGTCGTTCTTGGTCTTGCCCGGCCAGTCGGCGATGAGGTTGTGCGTCTCCCGCTCGGGGTCGGACTCGGTCTCGGTGGTGACGTTGCCCGTGGGCTCGTCGGCCTCGACGAGGGCCGCACCGTCCTCGTAGGAGATGCCGACCACGGGGATGTCCACCGGTGCCCCGAGCGTCCCGTTGACGATCTCCGTGCGCGTCGGGTCGTTGCCCTCGTTGAAGACGATCACGGCGTCGTAGCCCGCCTCCTGGGCGTTGCTGGCCTTGACCCCGAAGTCGCACGTGCCGCGCTGGACCAGCGCGATCGCGTCCTCCGCGGGTGCCGGCTCGAAGTCGTCGACGGTGCAGCCGGACTCGACCCCCGGCGTGGGCGGCGCAGGAACCTGCACACCCTTCGTGGGGACGATCGCCCCGGTGACGTCACCGGAGCCGGAGTACGTGAAGACGCGGGTCTCCAGCTCCTTCTCCTCCGGCGAGCTCAGCGTCAGCGTCGCCGGCGACAGCTCCTGGAAGAACGGGAACGTGAAGGTCTGCTTGCGGACCTGGTACCCGGCCTGGCGCAACGTGCGAGCGACGTACGTCGACGCCTCGTCGTACCCCGGAAGGCCCGAGGCCCGGTTGCCGTCGTTCCGGTTGGCGATGGTGGTGAACTGACGAAGGTGCTGCAGCATCCCGTTGACCTTGACGGCCTTGGTGAGCTTGGTGGTGTCGACCTCGTCCTTGGAGTCGGTCGCCCCGGCTGGTGCGGCGGCGACGAGGCCTGCGGACAGACAGATCGCTGCGGTGGCAGCGAGCACTCTGCGCATCTGATCCCCCGATCATGAGTGGTTGATCGCAACACCATAGGTGAGGCCCGCCGCTCCCGGCCAGAGCGCGACGGTGACGATCCGATGACTCAGCCGTCGCGTCGGGCGTCCCCGATAGGCTCAGGGCGTGACCGATCGACTCTCTCGCGCGCGCGAGCAGATGGCTGCTCGCGGTGTCTCCACACTGCTCATCACCCCCGGCGCCGACCTGCGCTACCTCACCGGCTACCACGCCAAGCCTCTGGAACGGCTGACCTGTCTGGTGCTCCCCGTGGAGGGCGATCCCGTCCTCGTCGTGCCGGCACTGGAGAAGGCGGCGGCGGTCGCGTCCGGGGTCGAGCTGGACATCGCCACGTGGGGCGAGACCGACGATCCCTACGCACTCGTCCAGGAGCACGCGCTGCCGGGGGTCGTCGCCGTCGACGACCAGATGTGGGCCGCTCGGGGCCTCGCGATCCAGGCACGGCTCGCCTCCAGCGACGTGACGCTCGCCGGCGACGTCGTCAACGCCCTGCGGATGCGCAAGGATGCCACCGAGGTCGACGCGCTCCGCGAGGCCGGCGCCGCGATCGATCGCGTCCACGCCCGGATGGGGGAGTGGCTGCAGGTCGGCAGGACCGAACGTGAGGTCGGCGCGGACATCGCGCGGGCGATCGTCGAGGAGGGTCACGAACGGGTCGACTTCGTGATCGTCGGCTCAGGCCCCAACGGGTCCTCGCCGCACCACGAGGTCTCGGACCGTGTCATCGGCGCCGGCGAGCCCGTCGTGGTCGACATCGGCGGCACGACACCGGCCGGCTACTGCTCGGACTCCACCCGCAACTACGTCGTCGGCGCTCAGCCGAGCGAGGACTACCTGCAGGCCTACGCGGCGTTGGAGCGGGCCCAGGCGGCGCAGCGCGACCACGCGCGACCCGGCGTGACGGCGGAGTCCGTCGACGTCGTGGGGCGCCAGGTGCTCGCCGACGCCGGTTACGCCGACCTCTTCATCCACCGCACCGGTCACGGCATCGGGCAGGAGACGCACGAGGAGCCCTACATCGTCGAGGGCAACGAGCTCCTGCTGGAGCCCGGGATGGCGTTCTCCATCGAGCCCGGCTGCTACGCCGAAGGTCGCTGGGGTGCGCGCATCGAGGACATCGCGGTCTGCACCGAGGGCGGGCTCGAGGTGCTCAACAACCGGCCGCGAGAGCTCGTCGTCCTGTGACGAGCCGCGCGTGAGGACTCGCTGGGCGATTCCTCTGACGATCGTCGCGGGCCTGCTCTCGGCCGCCGCGTTCGACCCGTTCGAGGTCCCGTACGCCATGGTGCTCGGCGTCGCCGTGCTCGTGGTGGTGCTGCGCGGCCTCGCCGACGCACGTCTGCGCCTGGTCCTCACGGTGGGGGCCACGTACGGCCTGTCCTTCATGGCGGTGCTCATCTGGTGGATGAACGCCGTCAGCCAAGCCGCGTACGTCTCGCTCGTCCTCGCCCAGGTGTTCGTCTTCGCGCTGATCGCCGTGCCGCTGAGGGCAGCACTCCGCCTGACCTGGTGGCCGCTCTGGGGAGCGGCGGTGTGGGTGGGCGGCGAGTGGTTCCGCAGCTCGTTCCCCCTCTCGGGGTTCCCCTGGGGACGCATCGGCCACACCGCCGTGGACACGCCGTTCCAGGCCTGGGTCCGTCTCGGCGGCATGCCGTGGCTGTCGTTCGTGATGTTCCTGATGGCGGCGTGCCTCGTCGTGCTCGTCGCCGGGCACACCCGCCGGCGCACCCTCGCCGCCGTGGCGGTCCTCGGCTTCCTGCTGGTCGGGAGCCTGCTGCCGGGCGGGGTCACGGGCCAGCACGGCTCGGCACGCTTCGCGCTGGTCCAGGGTGACGTGCCCGGAGACTTCCTCACCTGGCCCCGTGGCGAGGTGCTCATGATGCACCTGCAGGAGACCCGGCGCCTCGCAGCAGACGTCGAGGCCGGCCGCGCTCCGCAGCCCGACGTCGTCGTGTGGCCCGAGGGCGTCGTCGACATCGACCCTTACGCCAACCCTGGCGTCGCCCGGGAGCTCGAGAGCGTCTCCGCCGAGGTCGACGCGCCGCTCGTCGTGGGCGGGATCTTCGACGGGCCCACACCGGACACCGCCTACAACGAGAGCATCGTGTGGGACACCGACGGTCCGGGGGACCGGTACGTCAAGCGCAAGCTGGTGCCCTACGGCGAGTACGTGCCCTTCCGTCAGGCCCTCGGTGACAGGGCACCGCAGGTGGCGCGGATGTCCCGTGACGTCCCGCGCGACATGCTCTCCGGCGACGAGTCGGTCCCGCTGCGCGTGGCCGGGTTGAACCTCGGCGGTTCGATCTGCTGGGACCTCGCCTACGACGGGATCATCCGCGACGCCGCGGACGACGACACCGACGTGCTGACCGGGCAGACCAGCAACGCCGCCTTCACCGGGACCGCCCAGCCCGAGCAGCAGTGGAAGATCTCCCGCCTGCGAGCACTGGAGACCGGACGGTGGATGCTGGTGCCCTCCACCAACGGCATCAGCGGGGTCGCCGACGCCTACGGAGAGGTCGTCGAGCGGGCTGCGCTGCACGAGCCGGCCACCATCTCGGTCGAGGTTCCGCTCGCCTCCGGACGGACGCCGGCACTCGTGGTGGGCCCCTGGCTGCAGTGGGTGCTGGTCGGTCTCGGGCTCGCCGGGTGGCTCCTGGGCGTGCGTGACCGACGGCGGTCCGCATGAGCGTCCTGGTGGTCGTACCGACGTACGACGAGGCCGAGAGCCTCCCGATCCTCCTGCCGCGGCTGCTCGCCTCGGCACCCGAGGCCGACGTCCTCGTCGTCGACGACGCCTCACCGGACGGAACGGGAGAGATCGCCGAACGGCTCGCGGCGTCCGAGCCCCGACTGCATGTGCTGCACCGCCGCGGCAAGGACGGTCTCGGGGCGGCCTACCGGGCAGGCTTCGCCTGGGGGACCCACCGGGGGTACGAGGTCCTCGTGGAGATGGACGCGGACGGTTCCCACCTGCCGGAGCAGCTACCCGACCTCCTGAAGGCGGTCGAGGACGCCGACCTCGTCGTGGGATCGCGCTGGGTCGCCGGAGGTCAGGTGGTCAACTGGCCCTGGTTCCGACGACTGATCTCTCGCGGCGGGACGTGGTACGCCAAGATCATGCTGGGACTCTCCGTGGAGGACGCCACCGCCGGCTATCGGGCCATCCGCGCCTCGACGCTGGAGGCCATCGACGTGGAGCACGTGGCCTCGCAGGGCTACTGCTGCCAGAGCGACCTGACCCGACGCGTCGCCGCAGCCGGACTGCGGACGGTCGAGGTACCCGTGACATTCGTCGAGCGCGAGCACGGCCGCTCCAAGATGAGTGGCGCGATCGTGCGCGAGGCGCTGTGGCGGGTGACGCTCTGGGGTCTGCAGCGACGACTACGGCGACGCTGAGGCATCGACTCGGCCGGTGTCCAGCCGAGAACGCGAACCGCTCAGGCGGTCTTCTTCTTGCGACGGTGCAGGTGCGGCGGGCCGATCTCACCGGAGCGCAAGAGCTCCAGACGCTCGGTCAGGATCTCCTCGAGCTCGGACTCCGAACGACGCTCCAGGAGCATGTCCCAGTGCGTACGGACCGGCTTCTCGTCCTTCTTGACCGGCTCCTCACCGTCGAGGTAGCGCCCGATCCGTCCCGTCTTGGGGTCTTCCCACTCGGCGGGGATCTCGGCCTCGTCGGCCATCACGACCGTGAAGGTCCCGCCGTCGGGCAGGGTGTACTCGATCTCCTGACGTGGAGCCATCTCGACGCCGCGCTCGTCCTCGAAGCTCTGGGCTCCCAGTCGGGCCCCCCGCAGTGCTCGTTCAGCCATGGTGACTCCTCTCTCTCCCTGACGACAACGTACGACATCGGTATGAGATTCCCCTGAACGGGGATCCGGCGCACCTCGAGCGCTCAGAGCACCTCACGGGCACGGTCCTCGACCCGCGCCGGCACGCTGAACAGCGCCGCCAGACCGGCGGCGAGCACCAGCATGATCCCGATGATGCCCCACCGGTCGTCCCCGCCGATGAAGACG
>JBQGDU010000185.1:0-4010 GCA_052039245.1 Aeromicrobium sp.
CCTCGCCGTCGGGCGTGAACAGCCCGGCGGCGTGGACCCCGCCGGTGGAGTCGAAGATCCTCTGCTCCGCACGGAGCCGGTCCGGCAGCACGGAGATCGTGCCGGCGGCGACGGTGACGTCGTCGCCGGCGGTCTCGAACCGCGACGTCGTGGCGACGGCGTCGATGGAGGCGAGCCCGCACACCCCGCAGGAGCTGGACGTGTACACGTGACGTTCGCGCACCGCGGCCACGACGGCGCCGGCGGCGGGCACCCCGACGTCGATGATGTTGTAGGTGTTCTCCTGCTCGCCGGCGCAGTAACGCATGGCGTGCAGGTCGCCGGGTCCGGCGGCGATGCCCTCGGAGACGCAGAAGCCGGTCACCAGGTCGAAGTCGTCGCCGGGGGTGCGCATCGTGACGGCGAAGGCGCTGCCGTTGACGCGGATCTCCAGCGGCTCCTCCGTGGCGAGGGAGTCGTGTCGTGGTCGTCGCTCGCCGTCCTCGACGCGCGTGAGCCGCCGGCGCTGGATCGGCTTCGTCATCGGGGCCTCCTGAGGTCCTCGGGGGTGTCGACGTCCCAGGTCGCGCCGTCGGGCACGGTCACCGGGTCCCAGTGCAGGGAGTCGAAGAGTCGGTGCAGGGAGCTGCCGTCCGGGTCGCCGGCCGCCACGAGGGCCTCTTGCAGGGGAGGGGTGTGCAGGAGACTGGCGGTCCACTGGGCGGCACCGCCGGCGTCGCTGACGACGACGGCGTCACGGGGGACCGGAACGTCGAGCAGGCGCGCGACGAGCTGCTCGGCACGCGGGAGGTCGGCGGCGAGCAGGAGCACGGCGTCGCCGTCGTCGGGCAGGACGCGCAGGCCGGCGGCGAGTCCGGCCACGGGGCCGCCGAACTCCGGCACCTCGCGGGTCCAGTGCACGGCGCGGGGTGACCGGAGCGGGCGTTCCGGTCCGACCACCGCGATCTCGCGCAGCGAGCTGACGGCGTCGACGGCGATGTCCAGCAGGGACCGGTCATCGACCTCGGCCACGACCTTGTCGCTGCCGAAGCGCCGCGCGCGTCCTCCGGCGAGCACGACGGCGTCGACGACGCGCTGGTCAGACATGGGTCCAGCGTAGGCGGCCGGTCCCGACGTCAGTCCTCCCCGACGGGCGGTCGCCAGCAGGCGGTGAGCATCGCGACCGAGCCCACGATGCCGGCGCCGAGGGCGCCGACGCCGACGGCCCAGCCGCTCAGGTCGACGTCGAGCAGGGTGTCGAGCGACCACGCGCCCGGGCCGGCCATGGCGAGTGCCGTGAGGGCCGCGGTCAGGACGAGGACGTACTCGTACCCGTCGCGGAAGATGAAGAAGCCGTTCGAGCGGTGCACCGTGGCGTACGCGGTGACCATCACGCCGATGCCGACGGCCGCGGCCACCGGCACGAGCAGACCGGCGAGCAGTGCGATGCCGACACCGATCTCGGCGTACGCGGAGATGGCGGCGTGCAGGCGGGCCGGGCGCAGCCCGATGCTCTCGAACCAGCCGGTCGTGCCGTCGAGCCCTCCCGGTCCGAAACCGTGGTTCCAGCCGTGGGCGACGAACACCAGGCCGACGACGACACGGAGCAGCAGCTGGGCGAGGTCGTGGTCCATGGGTCCATCATGGGGCATGGCCATCGTCCGGCTCCGTCCCGTGACCCGTCACGACCTGCCGATGATCGGCCGCTGGCTCGCCGAGCCGCACGTGTGGCGGTGGTGGCACCAGGAGTCCACGCCCGAGGCGCTGGAGCGCGACTTCGGGCCCGTGCTGCGCAGCGAGGAACCTGCCGAGGACTTCGTCGCGGAGGTCGACGGTCGGCCCGTCGCTCTCCTGCAGCGCTCGCGCTGGCACGACTATCCGGAGGAGCTGGAGAGCCTCTCGCCGTGGACCGACGTGCCCGTGGGAGCCGTGACCATCGACTACCTCGTCGCCGAGGGCGTGGGGCTCGGTCTCGGTCCGCTCGTCATCGGCGCGCTCGTCGACGACACCTGGCGGACGTTCCCGGACTGCTCGGCGATCATCGTGCCGGTCGCGGCCGGCAACCGGCCGTCGTGGCGCGCGCTGGAGAAGGTCGGCTTCGCGAAGGTGGCCGACGCGCAGCTGTCACCGGACAACCCGGCGGACCCGCCCGACCACGTCGTGATGCGGCTCGACCGATGACGCCGGGAGCCCCGGTGTCGATCAGCTCTCGGGCAGCAGCACGGTGGACAGACTGATGCGTCGGGTCTGTCCGTCCCTGGGGGTCCGGTAGGGCTTCAGCAGCTCGATGAGCCCGGCCTGCAGGTCGGGAAGGTCGTCCGCGCAGAGGTGCAGCACGGTCTGGTTGAAGCCGACGAACCCGCGCGCGTCGGGGCTCGCGTCGTCGATCATGCGGTCGAAGTCCTCCGCGACCGTGCTGAGGAACGTCAGGAACGCCGCCCGCAGCTCGGCGTCGGTCATGGCGCGCATCTCCTCGTGCCCCACGGCCGGTGTCCTGGCGCCGAGGGCGAGGGTGCGCTCGACCGTGCCGCGCACCCTGCGCTCCTCGACCACCTCGACGATGTCGGCGGCGACGAGGGCGGCGACGTGTCGGTACAGCGTCGCCTGGCTCACGTCGGGGAGGGCGTCGCGGAGCTGCCCCGTGGTGAGCCGGCGGTCGACGAGCTGGCGCACGATGCGCAGACGGACGGGATGCAGCGCCACCTCGGCGATCGGCGAGTCGCTGGTCATCGCGAGGTCCTTCCGCAGGGTGGTGTCACCGGTGTCGTGGCACAGCTGCCCGCGCCATTGTTCTCACCGTGATAATGTTCTCGTCCAGTGTGATTCTATCGAGGAACGAGGGTGTGACATGACGACTGTCTCGTATGGGGCCGACGGACTCGAGGTGCAGTTCCCGGGGTGGGAGAGGTGGATGACGAGACGAGCGCGCGTGGTCGTCCCGGACGTCGCCATTCGCGCCGCCGGAGTCGAGCCCGGCTGGACCTCCGAGGTGCTGGGGATGCGTCACGGTCTGGTGGTCACGGGCCTGCGCAAGCTCGGCACCTTCACGCACCCGAACGGCCGCCGTCGGCTGGTCTCGATGCGTCGGGGGAGGCCGCTCCTGCGGGTGGAGGTGGACCGCGACGTCACCGGGTTCGACGAGCTCCTCCTCAGCACCACCGCTGCGCCGGACATCGCGGGTCGCCTGAAGGCACGGGAGGGAGCATGAGCCTCGCCGGCAGGTCGCTGGGGTGACCGGTGGGCCCGTGGGGTTCGCGCCCCACCCAGCGGGCCCCTCCCGCCGTCACCGGCGATCTCCCGTGGTGGGTCCGGAGTCGCGCGATCGGGCTGGAGTCGACCGATGCCGTGAACGCGGCAGCGATGGTGATCACGCGTGCCGTCAGCTTCCTGGTACCCCCTGCTGCAGTGGTCGGCGGGCCGAGGCCTCCGCCCTGGCGGTGCTCGGGGCGCGGGACGTCAGGAGGGCGACGCGAGGCGGTGGTCGACGAAGGCGAGCGCCTCCCGCTCGCAGCTGGCGAGGTCGAGCTCCGGGTCGAGGAAGTACTGCAACGCGATGCCGCGCAGCATGCCGATCAGCACGGTCGCGAAGCCGTCTCGATCGATGTCGGAGATCTCCCCGGACTCCAGGCCGCGGTCGAGGCAGCTCAGGATCTCCTCCCGGAAGCGGTGGTCGGTCGTGGCGGCGCTGCGCCGCTCCTCCGGGGTCCCGCTGGCCGCGGTGTCGGCCCACAGGGCGATCCTGGCCCGGATGAGCGGACTGATGTCGATGAGTCCGCCGACGTAGTCGGCGACCAGGTCGTGGACGGCCTGCCGTGCTGAGTCGGTGGTGCGGTGGCGGGCCAGCTCGTCGTGGTACTCGTTGGTCGAGACGTCGATGATGCGTTGGACGAGCGCACCCTTGGACCCGAAGTGATGGGTGGCGAGCCCGCGACTGTAGCCCGCGCGTTCACCGATGTCGCTTAGCGTCATCCGGGTGGGTCCGATCTCACCGATGAGCTCGGCGGCGGCGATCAGCAGCTTGCGCTCGGCCT